>CAZPDS010000178.1:0-2536 GCA_964585485.1 uncultured Bacteroidales bacterium | reverse complement strand
CTGCCTGTGCGGGAAAAGGACGGCGCTGTGCGCCTGGACGTTTCGGGCGCGCCGTTTTTCCACTGAGAATACCTGTTCCGCGATCTTGCGCGACGCTTCGTCAGTGAAAAATATCCCGGTCTGGTATTGCGTGCCGCAGTCGTTGCCCTGCCGGTCATACAGGATACCCAGCCCACCGGCATAATCGGGACGGAAGCCAAAGCCCATACCTTGGCCCAAAGTGCGGTAATCCGCCGGCATCAAAGGAGCATGGAAGTACTTGCCACCCAGCAGATAAGTATCGGCTCCGGCGAGGTCTGCCAGCGCGGACGCGCCATAGGTGCTACCCAAAGCCTGAGCCTGGGAGTGCGCGCTATAGCTGTCGTTCCCGTCTTTGTCCAGGAGCAGGAAGCTGCCAAATAGCGACGCTGCCTGGCAAAACATCCCTCCGCGATAGATATCGGCTCCTGCCATATCGGTGTGTGAACCTGTTCCCAGAAAGCTGGAAAAGCTGAAATCCCCGCTCTGATAAAGGTCGTCACCCGCGGCATCGATGCTGGTGCAAAAACCACCCGCGGCACAAAACATTCCGCCCGGCATTTCATTGTGCCACACATCGTTGCCTTCGCGATCCAGCACCAGCAGAAAGGGTGTGGTGAAGCCCGCGGACAGCCGTGCTTCATAGCGGTCGTTGCCGCTGGGATCGATGATCAGGCAGGGAGCCAAGCCCGCGCCATCCTTGTACAGATCGTTCCCCTTGCTGCCGATCAGCATCGTGCCAAAGGGCGTCTTGCGGGTCACCGTTTTCTTTTTGGGATAGCTGATCCCCAGGGATGCCTCGGCTATGGCGTCCGCGAGTGCCATCCACCGCGTGGAAGCATCCCGCAGAGCGGCGAAATCCACCGCCCCAAACAGCCTGGCATACACCTTCAGATCCAGCTCTTCCGGATAGCGCAAGCCTTTGGAGGCCAGTAATTCCTTGTAGGCATCCACATCCTCACCTTCGCTGCAGGCCACATACAGAAACACCATCAGGCTGTCCCGCTGTGCCTTGTCCAAAGCCGCGAAAGCCTGCTCATGCAAGGGCAAAAGGCTCTGATATTCCTGCTCGCATGCCTGCAAGAACTTCCTGGCAGAGCCCCGATGGCGGGAAAGCCGCGCCAGATATTCTTCCCGGTGCCGTGTGAAACCATCTGTGGAAGCCTGCAATTGCCAGGCGTCCCGCGTGAGCGCGTCCATGATCTGCCAGATGCCGGCATCCGTTCCTGCCCCGGAAAAGGTATCCTGCCAATGCTGGATGGAACTGAGTGACTGCCAGGGATCCTGCAGCACCCGCATCTGGGAGGCGGACTTGAACTGCGTGGAGAGGTCCCAATCCTTTTCGAAGGCCAGGGAAAGGCTATCCAGACCGGCTTCGGCAAGCATGGAATTCAGCGCTTCCAGCTCGGACGCGGAAAGCAGGGCCTGGGAAGTGGCAAACAGGCCTCCCCCTATTAACAAAAGTGACATGATCAAGCAAAAAACGCGCATACAAAAAGGCTCCTTATTATCGCGCATCAAATAAGGAGCCTCGATTTATGTCAATGCCTTTCGGCGGCGTCAGCTATTCATTTTCTTCACGATCTGTGCCACATAGCGTCCCTGGTATTCAGCGCCGTCCAGTTCGTTTTGGGATGGCAGGCGGGAGCCGTCTCCACCCGCGATGGTGGACGCTCCATAGGGTGAACCGCCGGTGATCTCGCTCATGATGGATTGTCCCGCAAAGGCATAGGGCAGGCCGGCAATGATCATGCCGTGATGCAACAGCACCGGATGGAAGCCCAATATCGTGGCTTCCTGGCCGCCATGCTGGGTTCCGGTGGAGGTGAATACACTGCCCACCTTGCCCACCAAAGCACCCTTTGCCCACAAGCTGCCGGTGCCGTCCAAAAAGTTTTTCATCTGAGCCGCCATGCTTCCGAATCGGGTGGGCGCGCCAAACACGATGCCATCGGCAGAGCTGAGGTCTTCCAATGTGGCATCCGGGATGTGTTCCCAGGCTTTGGCAGCCGCTGCTATTCCTATCTGTGCCTGCACTTCGGGGCTGAGGGTTTCCGGTACCTTGCGCAATTCCACCTGGATGCCGTCCACGCTTTGCGCGCCTTTGGCAATGGCCTGCGCCATGTGATAGGTGTGCCCGTAGGCCGAGTAAAACAGTACTAATATCTTCATTTTGGGGTCTCCGTTGTTGTTATTCTGCTGATATTATAAGCCCTATCTCCCACCAAACAAGTAGTATATTCATACCCTGTCACGCACGGGCGCACAAGGCTATGCTATACATATCATTAGCTATTCTAATGGGATCGTTCTCCGGCGCTTGATCTCACTCCGAGCGATATCTTGCCAGCGTAGTTTGCGCGAAAATATCCGGGTAAGAGAAAGCGATATCCCGTTGGAGTTCAAACCGGCTAAATAAGTCTCACACTAACAACCGGCTACGGGCCGGATTGGACTTCAACCTTCAGTCTTGGACAAATCCCGTACACACGCTCCCCTTGAAGTCCAAATGCCTGTC
>CAZPDS010000177.1:0-2646 GCA_964585485.1 uncultured Bacteroidales bacterium | reverse complement strand
CTTCGGCCACGGGCTCGGCCCAGGTGAGTTGTCACAATGAAGACGATGGCAGCATCACGGTCACGGCCGCTGGTGGTACAGGTGCGTATAGTTATTCGCTCAACGGCGGACTGGCGCAGAGTTCCAATGTTTTCTCCGGCTTGGCTGCTGGTTTCTATACGGTGGTGGTGACGGATGCTAATGATTGTAGGGCAACTACACAAACGATCTACATTATGAATCCGGATTCGCTTAGCATTCAGGTGGAATATACAGAAAGCGTTTCCTGTTATGGCAGTGCCGATGCACAGATCTTTGCCTTTGCCGAAGGCGGAACGCCACCGTTGCTTTTTTCACTGAACGGAGGGCCTTATCAAACAGGCGGTGAATTTTTCCAGCTTTCGGCCGGATCCTACGTAATTTCTGTCATCGACTCCATGAATTGCCAGGCGCAATCGCAGCAGCTTATCATCGTGAATCCTGAACCCGTGGTGGCTGCCGTACAGTCGGTGGTGCCTGTGAGTTGTTACGGTGGCGCCGACGGTTCTATAAACGTTAGCGCTACGGGGGGCAGCGGCAGCTATACCTACAGCCTGAACGGGGCTTCTCCGCAATCACAGAATGTATTTGACGGACTGGCAGCCGGCAATTATTACATCACTGTTGCCGATGAAAACGGCTGTTCCTTTGCTATCGAAAACATCCTGCTTTCAAGTCCGTCGCAGCTTACGCTGGATATAGAACAAACAAATCTGAGTTGTTTAGGCGAATCCTACAACGAAGTCAGTATTTATGTTTCGGGAGGCATCGGGCCGTATCATTATTCCATTGATAACGGGCTTTCGTATTACGACAACAGTGTGTTTGATTCGCTGAAGCCCGTTGTTCTCCATATCCTGGTGCTGGATGCGAACGGTTGTGCTGTCGGCCCCATTCTTTATGAGGTCATTCCGGCCAGCACCATGGATTTGACGCTGGATGTGATTTCACCGAATGTATGTGGAGGAGTATCCGATGCGGTTGTGAATATCCTCGTCGATGGAGGTTATCCGCCCTACAACTATTCGCTTGATAATGCGGCTCCTGTTCTGAATGCATATTTTAATCATCTGTCGGCTGGAACGCACACCATTGAGGTGTTCGACACATATGGCTGCAAGGCGGAAACGGAATTTTATATCGAGCCCAAAAAGGAGGTCATTGTGGAATCATTGTGGACCAGCAATGCCGATTGTTCGGGATTAAAAGGCGGTTCAGCAGAAGTTGCGGTCCAGGGCGGCACAGAGCCATATACCCTGCAATGGAGCAACGGGATGACGGGTTCTTATGTGGCCGACATTGCCGCCGGTAATTATGCGGTTACGATCACGGATGTGTTTGGCTGCGGATTGAAGATGCCGGTTAATATTGGTACAGAGCCGGGCTGGGGCGAGCCGGAGTTCTATAACGTGTTCTCACCCAATAGCGATGGGATCAATGATTTCTGGGTAATTGATAAGCTGGGATTTTACCCCGACAACGAGCTGGTTATTCTGAACCGCTGGGGCAACGAGATCTACAGCCAGAAGAGCTACCAGAACAACTGGGACGGCAGCGATCTGCTGGAAGGCACCTACTTCTATTTGCTGCGGGTGAACATATGCGGAGAGGACGAAGAATACAGGGGTTATATCACGATAGTACGTTAACCGACTAAAACAGGAAGCCATGAAAACGCTACGAATAATCATTATCATCATGTTGCTGACGCCCGGCCTGAAGTCGGTAGCACAACAGAACGCGCAGTTCAATCAGTATATTTTTAATGAACTGCTGATTAACCCGGCCTACGCGGGCACCAAGGAGGTGTGGAACCTCAACGGCATCTTCACCAGTCAGTGGACGGGGATGAGCGGTGCCCCGCAAACGGCCACCATCAGCGCTGAAGGAGCGGTAACGCCGCACATCGGACTGGGTTTTCATTTTGTGAACGACATGATCGGGGCCCAGATGAGCCAGGGCTTGTTCGGGAGTTACGCCTACCGCGTGAACCTCACCGACCGCCTTCGTTTATCGCTGGGTCTGGCGGTTGGGATGTCGTACTTCACGCTCGACGGCACCAAACTAAACCCGGAAAACGAGAACGACCCGGCTGTCCCGCTGAACAAGGAAAGCGTGCTGAAGTTCGATTCCAAAACGGGGATTTTTCTATACAGCAATCGTTTTTATGCCGGATTTTCCATCTCGGATTTATTGGGTGATTGGATCACTTACGCCGACAAGGACGTGACCAATCAGGCGCGCCACTGGTACCTGACCTCAGGTTATGTGTTTGATATCGGCAAAAAAGTAAAGGTCAAGCCAAGTTTTTTGATGAAGGAAGATTTTCGTTCACCGACAACCTTTGATGTCAACGCGATGTTTTTGTTTTGGGAACGTTTCTGGCTGGGCGCCAGCGTTCGTGTCAATGCGAAGATCTGGAATGTGGATGATCTGGACAATACACTGCGCAACCGCAACGCGATGGTCTTTATGACCGACTGGAACATCACGGATAAGTTCCGCCTGGGGTACGCCTACACGCTGACCTTAACGGAGCTGCGCGATTACAGCAGTCACGAGATCCACCTCGCGTATTACTTCCCGCGCAAGAACGATCCTAAGATGAAAACACCCCGGTATTTTTAA
>CAZPDS010000176.1:0-2654 GCA_964585485.1 uncultured Bacteroidales bacterium | reverse complement strand
CAATACCGGAAAATGGTCGCAGCAAAAACTAAGTATTGCGCGCTCCGCAATGGCCGGCGGTATCTGTGGCAATCGCTTGTTTTTTGGCGGAGGGGTGGACGGCACCTGGACGGACTATTATAATATCGTTGATGTATTTAAAGCCCGCTAAATTCTTGCACAGAGACTGAGGTAGAGATCTTTTACAATCACATCACCTTCAGTTTCTGACCGATGTGCAGTATACTGCTTGCCTTAAGTTTGTTGAGTTTGCAGAGTTTGTCCACGGAGGTGCCGTATTTCCGGGCCAGGGCGTATAAGGTGTCGCCCTTTTTAATGATATGATAGCCTGGATTATCGGCAAGCACAGGGCTTGCCGTTGCCGGTTTGCGATGATCTATGACCGTAAATTTATTCGCCGTCCGGTCGATGTTCTGGTAGGCCTGGTTCAGCGTCGACGCTGTTATCACCACGTCTCTGTTTACATGTCGTTTCTCGTCGGCACGCGAATGCGACAGCAACCATTCATACGTCACTTCCAGGTACAGCGCCCTGGCCAGGCCCCCGTGGGTAATGCCGGGTAACCAGTCGTACCGCAGTAAGCCCGTGTCGCCACATGTTTTCATGGCTTCAACGACTTCCTTTGACTCATTTACCGATACATCCCGATCGGCCGTGCCGTGGATGATCCAGAGCGGAACCTTGTTTAATCCGCAATGCGATTTCAGGGTGCTGCCACCGCACAAAGCCATGGCTGCGGCTACTTTTTCCGGATAGGTCCCGACAAAATCAAGCGTTCCATACCCGCCCAGACTCATCCCGATGGCATACACACGGTTGGTGTCGCTGGGATAATGCTGGCAGGTCCAGTTAAGCACATCCAGAACTTTCGATGGCTTCCAGGCACCCCCCGGATTCTGCGGCGCCACGATGATGGCATCGATCTTCCGGCCCATCCCCAGGGCATCCAGCGGCCCGTAAGTACGTACCCGTGAAAGTTCGCTCCCGCACAAACTCTGTCCGTGCAGAAAGACAATAACCGGGAGATCACTTTTTTGCGCATCATAACTTTCGGGCAGGTATACCCAGAAATTATAACCCGCCTTAATTGTATCACGGAAAGCAATTAACTGCTGCGCCTGTGAAAACAGGGGCAACGAGGCCAGCAAAAAGAATAGGACTTTTTTTAACATAGGGTGCGTTTTCTTCGATTGCTTCAACAATACTTTATTCTGGCGTAGAGTAACTTCCTTATTCTAATCCGCGTTGCTTTCTCTGCTTGGAAACCGCGAAAGGACAACTTAGCTGTAAATGCAAAGATAAGAAATATCGCCAAATTTATTTACGGTGGCTGCCTAAATGTGGCGGACGGACCTTGCAGAGACCTGCTGATCTCAACAAGACACTGTATTCTTAGAGGGTGCTAATCAATTTATTGTTTTTACATTGATGATTTTAGTAATTATTATATATTTGCAAAGATTTATGTTGCGTGTTTATAATAATTTGTAAGATAAATAAAACGTGTACGTTTTGCTGGATTATTAATCAGCGTTGATCGATGTAATGTGTTGACGAAACTAATCTAAAAGTAAACTATATGAAAATAGGTATAAAGCTTATTGCTATTCTGATTTTTCTTTCATCCGCCGGGGCTTATGCGCAAACGGGGCAGCCTGAACCGATCGATTCTTCCTGGGTGCAGGCTCTGAACGCCCGCGCTGAAATGCCCTTATCCGATCGCTTGGGGGGCTTCCCGTCGCCAACCCGGTATCATTTTCAGGCATCACCGCCTTTATCGGCCAATGGCCCAAAGATTTTTCCATCGGTGTATGATTTGCGTACGGCCGGACCCGGAGGTACGTCCTTGCTAAATCCGGTCCGGAATCAGGGAACCTGTGGCTCATGCTGGACTTTCGGTGCTTATGGCTGCATGGAATCGTGGCTGAAAAAATCCGGAGCCGGCTTGTTTAATTTTTCGGAAAATAATATGAAAGATTGCCATGGATTTGAATATGCCCCTTGTTTCGGCGGCAATCTGGATATGGTGACGGCCTACCTCGCCCGCCGCAGCGGCCCGGTGAACGAAACCGAGGATCCCTATGTTGATGGAGTAGCAGCCTGTCCGTCGGGCCTCAGCGAACAGCTCTATGTTACCGATGTCCGCTTTCTTCCATCAACGCGCGATACCCTCAAAAAAGCTATTATCGATCACGGCGCGCTGTATACAACCATGTGCTGGATGGAGGGTCCGGCCTATTACAATAGTGCCAACTATACTTACTGCTATACTGGCACAACGGCCTATAACCACATCGTGATGCTTGTGGGATGGGACGATACAAAAGTCACCAGCGGGGGTACCGGAGCGTGGATCTGCCAGAATTCATGGGGCACCGACTGGGGACAGAATGGCTTCTTTTATGTCTCTTATAACGACACACGTATCAATACCTCGGTGGGCTATTTTGCCCGCGCCAAGGCCGTAAACAATAAGCTGCACACCTTGTATCAGCAGGATGTGCTGGGGGCTACCGGAGGCTATGGTTATGGTGATTCCATAGCGTTTGGTATGGTTCGTTACGTTTCCCAAAATAATTTCCCCATCAACAGCATCAGTACCTATGCCCGGTCCAGCAACACACGCATGGAAATTAAAATTTATGATCAGTTTC
>CAZPDS010000175.1:0-2679 GCA_964585485.1 uncultured Bacteroidales bacterium | reverse complement strand
GCGTCATTCTTCTAATACAAATTCTGGCTTGCAACCCGGTTCGTGCGCCGGAGGCGCACAATGTGGGTAGAAACGATGGATCCTGCGGAATGCCCGGTGCACGAAGAAAGTATAATGCATGCAGGGCGCTGCATGCGCCGGAAAGCAGGATGCATCTATTATGTCTAATTATTAATTTTTAATTTTTAATTCCCCGATGGGCTAGGGGCTGATAGTGGACACGCCGGTAAAATTTTCATCATCCGCCGGTTTGTCCTGACCAATATCCGTATTGATAATTAGCCTTGACGGGTGGTCAAGTTAACTCGGCGCAAGGTGGTCAGCGTTTCCGGAGTTTCCACCGGGAAGCGGTGGCCCATTATCTTTCCAGAATGAGTTTTCCGGTCTTCACGCACTGACCGTCTGTTCCGGCCACTGTGAAAAGATAAAATCCGTTTTTCAGGGCACTGAGGTTAATCTTTTCCTTGCCCGATGCGCTGTTGAGTGTAGCGTTCAGGTGAAGGGCGCCGGCAATGTCGTAGAGTTTAACGATACACGTCCCATTCAGATCGTATTCTATTGTTATCTCATCGCCTGCCGGGTTTGGATAGATCCGGACCGCCTCCGGCAACGCAGCCCCGGTAATACCGGTAATGATTGACTCCAGGTAGGACATAACAGTATTTGTGGCAACCGGTGCATTATAGTCAAAGTAGATATAGGCGGTATTTTTAATGGTATCTTCACCCGAAAGGGTTGGTAATGGCCTTATCCGGTATTTGACAAACCCGTGACTCTGTGCTTCATTCGCGTTGCTGTCGGGTAGATTGATATTGTTGAAGGTCCAGGTAAGGAGCTTATTTCCGTTGGTCTGCAGTGTGTAGGGGTGGCTTGCGGCAATCATTTCAACAGATTCAAAATTCAGCAGTCCGCTTATTGTATCTTTTATCACAATGTTGACGGCTGGTGCCGTTCCGGTATTCTGAAACCGTACAGTGTAGGTGAGTGGTTCAGCGGCCAGAACCTGTTCACTGGTAAGGGGACCGGAAGGGCTGACCGTTTTGTCGTTGGGGTCATAGGACATAGCCACGACCTGGTCCAGGGTGTCAGTATTGTTGTCGGGCAGTGTATCCCCGCTTACCGGCAGAATCATCACCGTGGTGTGTAAGATCGTTCCCAAAGGCGTATTGGCCGGAAAGCCAAATGTAGCCAGGATCCCGCCATTGCTGTGGGGAAGCAACGGAGCGAGGTTCCAGGTGAGGGTATCCACCAAAACTACCGATGGGGCAGGGGTAGCGCTGATCAGTGTCGTCTGCGTGTCACGAATGAGCCGGACCATAGCATTCAGCGTGTCGGTACCGTTGTTTGCGTAGTTGATGTACATACCCGCATTACTGATACTACTGGGCTGCGATACCTCGGTCAGGGTTACCGCAAGGTCACGGATATTGGGCAGGGCGTACAGCGCAAAATCATTCAGGGAATCTGTCGGTTGGCCTGCCGTAAAACTGGCCGTGTGCGAGGATGGCGTAAGGATATTAAACAACGGAGGAGTAGGAAGGGTTATGGTCTGAGGGTTGGACGTGGTGGCCATACTGTAAAAACCGTTGGTGTCGGTAAAAGCATAAAGGCCATCGGGCATGCATTTGATCATAAGGTCGGCGGCTCCGGTTTCCCCAATATTCCTGATCCCGTCATGGTTGTCATCATGAAAAACGCTGCCGGTTACTGTTTTCGGGCAGTTCAGCACATATACAACCGTGGTTGAGGTTGAGGTACAACCCATGGAATTGGCCAATGTGAGTGTGTATACCGTGCTTGTTGCAGGAGATGCGAATACCGGATTTCCGACCCAGGAACTGAGTCCCGAGTGGGGTGCCCAGTTAAAGGTGCAACCAGGTTGTGCGAGTGATATGGAGATTTGCGCTGCTGAGCCGGCACAGATGGTATCCGGATCAACATTGATTGTGGCTGTTGGCAAAGCAGCGATCGTCAGGCTGAAGGAGGAGGGCGTTCCGCTGCAGCCGTTGGCGGTGGGGGTGACCGTAATCGTTGCGATTCCTGCTACGGTGGCAAGAAAGCTTGGAATAGTACCCGTGCCGCTGGCCGGAATTCCAATGGCGGGATTTGAATTGGTCCAGTTGAACGTGGCGCCGGGCGTGCTACTTGAAAAAGTGATCGTATTAATGTAGGAATTGATGCATGCACCTGTAGAGGGCGGTAATGTAATGTTTGGCACGGGTTTCAGCATGAGCGCAAGGGTGTCAGACGCCGTATTGCCTAAGCTGTCGGTAACGTTATAAATGAGGGTCATATTGGCAATGGGTGTGAGGGTGGTTGAAGCACCGCTTGACGCAAATCCTTGCGAGCCGGTCCACCAATGCACATAAGGTGCGGTCCCGCCTGTAGCACTTCCATCAATTTGGATGGTACTGCCGGAGCAAATATAGATCGTGTCGCCCTGAAGAATCGTGGCCGTCAGTATTTGTGCATTGGAAATGCTGAAAATAGAACTGAGCAGGAAAAGAACAGAAAGAAGGGGGAGTCTTCTATTCATGGATTTAGGTATTTATTAAAAAAGAATAAAGTATATATAGGGACAGTAAGTTTTTGAAAAAGGTTGTCTTAGTTTTTAAAAAGAAATAATTATCACTACTAACCGACAAAAAAAATAAAAGAAGGGGGTTACTTCCCGAAGGT
>CAZPDS010000174.1:0-2686 GCA_964585485.1 uncultured Bacteroidales bacterium | reverse complement strand
GTGTGATGCGCCTTTGCAGACCGGCTGATTTGTAATCCTTGTAAGTAAAGCTGACTTTACCATTCTGATGTTCACGTATTCTGTGATTAGAAATTGCTACCCGGTGCGTATAATTGCCAAGATATTGGATTAATCGGTCAGCGTCAGAAAAAGGCTTTTCGCAATAAACGACCCACTTCTTTTGATAGCATTGCGTTTTAATGGACATAAAATCAGTAACTCCGTCAGGAAGCGCTATTTCATTTTTAGATTGTGCCTTTTCCAGCAATCCGCATAGGATACCACGAAAAACAAGGCTGAGGGCTTTGACGGGAAGAAAGAACTTTTTCCCGGCATTAATCCATTCCATTTGGTCATCGGATAATCCTCCTGCAGGAACAATCATGTGGATGTGTGGATGATAAACCATCGTTTGCCCCCATGTATGTAATATTGCTACCGCACCGGCTTGTGCTCCGAGAAAGTCAGGATTTTTTGCACACTGCATCAAAGCTTGTCCTCCTGCGCTGAAAAGCAGGCTGTAGGCCTTAGCCTGGTTAATATAGAATAGATTGTGAAGACAAGCAGGAATGGTAAAAACAACGTGAAAGTGTCTTACAGGGGGCAGGTTGGCCGCCAATTTATCAACCCATTGAGCCTTTTTGACAAACTGGCACTTGGGGCAATGCCGGTTTCGGCATGAGTTGTAGGACTGTCGGGTATATCCGCAGTTTTCACAGCGATCAATATGACCACCCAGTGCAGCAGTACGGCATTGCCTGATCGCATCAAAAGCCTTTCGTTGCTCCGGGCACAATGAATGGGTAGATAAAAATTCTGTAGCATGGTAGCTGAAAATATCAGCAACTTCAATGCATTGCCGGGTATTCTCCATTGTGCGAAAATTTAGAGATCCATCGAATCCAAAGGAGAGATCACACTTGATGGGGAAATATTTGCCAAATGAAGATACCCAGATGTAGTTCTAAGGGAAACATGTCCCATAAATTGCTGAATTATCTTCAGATTTACGCCCTTTTCCAGTAAATGGGTAGCAAAGCAATGCCGGAGTGTGTGAAATGAAACAGACTTTTTAATGCCTGCTTTAACCGCACATTTTTTTACGATCATATTAAGTGTCGTTTCGGAAAGTGGTTGGCCTTTTCTCCCTCGTGCTTCAAAAAGAAAATGAGCAGGTCTTTCGTATTTGTAGTATATCCTTAGCGCGTCCAGTGTCTTTGCTGACAAGATAGTGTAACGATCCTTCTTGCCTTTACCCTGAACAACGTGAACCTGCATGCGCGCAGAGTCAATGGCAGAGGGTTTCATCTGTTGCACCTCGTTGCGTCTTAAACCCGCCGAATAGGCCAGCATTAATAGCGCTCTGTGTTTGGGGTTATGCGTGGCAGCAATAAGACGTTCAATTTCATTGACAGACAACACTACCGGAAGTCTTTTTTCCCGTCGTGGTCGCCGGATTTTGATCTGCTGCCAATCCCGCTTTAATACATCAACCTGAAGAATTTTAAAGGCGCTGATGTACTGGTTCACCATGGTGGAGGAAATACCATCGGTGGTGATACGCCGATGGAGATACTCTTTAAACTGTTCACCAGTAATCTGGTCAAGCGAACAATCAAATGATTTTTCTATCTTTGACGCAAGGTCACCATAAGATTTAATACTGCGTGGGCTGTAATTACGAAACCGCATTTCATAAATAAGCCGCTCAACGAGTTGAGATTTTTTTTGTTCATGATGGTTAAATTAAAAGTTAGTACTTCAAATTTACCATCAAATTACCGCCTCCGCAAGGGGGCGGTTTAGTTCAACGATTAAGCGCTTCCTTTCGTTGGCAAATCAAAATATTATCAAGTTTGCCGTATCTTTCTGCCAATGAAAGGAAACGCAAGTTATCGGTTAGGGCGTTTTATAAATTCATATTCTATTCCTAAAAAACTTGTCAGTGTAAATTTATTTATCATTAAGAAGAATCCGTCGTAAGAACCAAATCCAGCACCAATAAAAAAATGGAGGTTTCTTATAACTCTGAAGTCGATTCCTAATGAGGCAGTATTTTCTGCAATAATCTCTTTTTTATCAATTTTAAATGGTGGGCCAAGTTGGTAATTTTCATATTCTATTTGATAAACTGAATAATTAAACTGACCGAACACTTTGGTATTTTTAAATATATTGTTGGAATAATAACGATAACCAAAAGTAAACCCCAATGAATTGTGTTCAAAAATTTGACCGGAGATTGGTTTTGGTTGAAAAACATAGGAATATTGAGGGCCTAGATAAAAATTATGATTTTTAAAAATAATTGAAAATAAAGGTGTAAGATGAATAATTCTAAAGTTATAACTTCGTTTTACTTCAAAATCGTAAAAGGGATTGATACGAATACCAAAAAATACTTTCGATTTTATAGTATCCTGATTACTTGGTTTGGCATAAGCAACAATTACAATAGCAAAAACTAAAACTAAAAATATTTTCTTTTTCATTATTTCAGAATTATTTTCTCAGATACGGAATTGTTACCAAATGTACCTCTCAGAAAATATGTACCTGTCAGACATTTAGAGATATCAATTTCAATTTTATTTTCAAAAATATTATCTTTCAAAAACACAACTTGTCCAAGCGTATGGGCGGCTGGGCGGTTGCCCAAAGCCCAATCCTTGTTACAACGATTACC
>CAZPDS010000173.1:0-2706 GCA_964585485.1 uncultured Bacteroidales bacterium | reverse complement strand
AAAATGACCAGGGATCTGTTCGAATCCATACTGGCGCTGAAGGCCAATAAGGACTCCGCCAATGCCGTATTTCTGAAGGATGCCATGGATCTGCTCAGCATTTTTCTGGATCGTTTTGAAGCTCTTCGTCTGGACTACCTTAATAAAAAATAAGGCCTACAGTTCAGCCAGTTATGAACCAAAAGAAATATAATATAAATAGTAATTTAGATATGAACACAATTAAGATGTTTTTAACGGGTGCCCTGATGATGGCGTGCAGCGTTCTTCAGGCACAGGAGCAAGCGGTGAGTCTCACCCTGGCGCAGGCCCGTGCTTACGCGCTGGAGCACAACAAGACGCTGATGAACGCACGGGATGGAATTCGCACTTCGCAATTAAAAGTAAAGGAAACCATCGCGCAGGGCTTGCCCCAGGTGGATGGAACGATGAGCTACATGAGCTATTTCAATTATGAGATGGAGTTTAGCATGGGCAGCAGCGAAGAACCCAATATTAATTACGCGCTGCTGGATGCCGGCGATGCCGAAGTTTTAAAGGCACTCGGTTCTATGTTTTCGTCGGAGCCCATTATCATGAGCGACCAACTCACAGGGAAGGTACAATTGTCGCAATTGCTGTTCAGCGGCCAATACCTGGCCGGCATACAGACCGCTAAAATTGCGAAGAGACTATCGGAGCAGAACATGGTTTCGAACGAACTGGATGTTTTGGAGGCCGTAACCAATACCTATCAGCAAATACTAACCAGCGAGCAAACCCTGCGTATTGTTGCGGAAAACCTCAACAATCTCAACAAAATCATGGAGCACACGCGCAACATGTACCAGGCGGGTGTGGCGGAAGAAACCGATGTGGATCAACTGAAGATCACGGTAAACCAGCTCAAGAACACCCAGCGGTCGCTGGAACGCATGACGCAGCTCAGCTATAACATGCTAAAGTTTCAGTTGGGTGTGGCACCGGAAGCCAATATCATGTTGGCCGACAGCCTGCCGGTACTAATGAATGCCCTGAACCTGCAAGCAACTACCACGAGCGACTTTGACATCACCCGAAACATCAATTACCAAATGATGGAGTCGCAGCTTGCCATCAGTAAAAAGCAGGTGGGCATTGCCAGTTGGGCCTATGGTCCTACCCTCGCGGGCTTTTACAGCTATACCGGTAAAATTCTCACCACCGGTTTCGACATGAACCCCAATCACCTGATCGGCCTTAACCTTTCGGTGCCGATTTTCTCCAGCGGCATTCGGAAAGCGCAGTTGGCCACGTCCAAAGTCAATTACGACATAGCAAGCCGTAATCTGGAAATGGTGAAAGATCAGCTGGAGCTGCAGAAAAAACAATTGCTCTACACTTACCAGAATGCGCTGGACAATTACCTCACCCAAAAAGAGAACGTGGATGTAGCCCGGCGGGTTTACAAAAGTATACAGAACAAATACGAACAAGGCCTCTCTTCCAGCCTGAACCTCACCCAGGCCAACAGCAATTACCTGACGGCGGAAAGTAATTACCTGAGTTCAATACTGACGCTGCTACAGGCACAGACATCGCTTGATAAATTATACAACAAACGTTGATTACAAAAAATTCAAACCATAAAATTATATGAAAAGGCACTTCCCTATTTTAATGATTGTGGCACTGGCTGTAAGCTCGTGCGGCAGCAAGAACGCGACTGAAACACCAGAAGCCACCGTCGACACCACGATATACAAGGTAAAGACGATGGAACTAAAACGGCAAAAGATCGCTAAAACCATAGAAAACACGGCCAGTTTAATAGCCTTTGAAGAAATCCATTACGCACCGGCCTCACCCGGACGCATCGAAAAGATCAACGTTGAAGTGGGCAGTCGCGTAAGCAAGGGTACGGTAATCGCCATGATGGACCGCACCCAGCTGATTTCGGCCAATGAGCAATTGCAGAACGCGCGATCCAATTACCTGCGCATGGATACATTGCACAAACTGCGCAGCATCTCCGAGCAACAGTGGGAAGCTTCAAAGACGGCTTACGAGGTAGCAAAAAACAATGTGGACTTTCTGAATAAAAACACCACGCTGCTCTCCCCCATCAACGGCATCGTTACCGGGAAGTACTTCGAAAGCGGCGAACTGTATTCAGGCGCACCCAACACCTCCGCCGGGAAAGCCGCCATTGTAACGCTGATGCAGATCAATCCGCTGAAAGCGAAGATCAACATCTCCGAACGCTACTACGCTCAAATCAAGAACGGCATGAAAGCGAATGTGCGTGTCGACATTTTTGAGGACAAAACGTACAACGGACAAGTGTACCGTGTTTATCCTACGGTAAGTGCCGATACGCGCACCTTCCCGGTGGAGATCTCCGTACCCAACGGTGACGAGAAACTGCGGCCCGGCATGTTTGCCAGGGTTTCCATGGACCTCGGGGAAACGGAAGCACTGATTGTTCCGGCCGTGGCCGTAGTAAAACAAGAAGGCACCAACAACCACTTTGTTTATGTAGCCGGCAGCGACAACAAGGCCCGCAAGGTGGAAGTGGAAATCGGGAGCCGTTTCGACGACAAGCTGGAAATTATTACTGAATCGCTGAAAGAAGGCGATCTGATCATCGTAGCCGGGCAGAACCGGCTGATGAACGGCTCCAACATCGCGATAGTAAAATAAGCATTCATTACAAGATTACAGACGATTAAAAAGAAAGTATTATGA
>CAZPDS010000172.1:0-2812 GCA_964585485.1 uncultured Bacteroidales bacterium | reverse complement strand
TTTAGCACTATTCTGAAGCGTGGCGGGGTGCCTATCGCCTATATAAGCGAAAGCCCTGGACATACTGATTTGCGCACAACGGAGAATTACCTGGGGTCTTTTGAAGATGAACAAAAAATTGAATTTGCTAAACTATTGATTCCTGCGAAAAAATTGCACCCCTTCTTAAGTCCGGTTATTCTATTTGTTTTTTATATCCTGATCCGGCGCATTCGTCACATCCAAATATTTACCTGAAATTTTTCAATATTCCGCTACTTTTTGTTAACATTGCCTGTTGAAGTGCAGTGCATATCTAAAGAATTGCATGAATAGTCTAAAAATCTGAGGGTGAAAAATAAGGATGAAAATGAAAAACTTAAACGTGTCGCCACTCACAATGATTCGGTTTGTTGCAAGAATGATTGCATCTGTTATTGGTGTATTAGTAATAAATGTTGGCGGGCTTATGGCTGCCAGCAATGATTTCAATGGAGATGAAACTTCGGCTCAATTACAGTTGCAGCTTATTCCATCGGTATATTCCAATGGGTATAATATCAGTTGTTTTGGATACAAAGATGGCAGTATTAACCTGGTAGTTTCGGGCGGAACGGCTCCATACCAATATAAGTGGAGTACGGGCGATGTTACAGAGGATATTTCCAATCTTCCTACCGGTTACTACAAAGTGGTAGTAGTTGATGCACACGGGAAGACTGAAACCGCCGAAATCACCCTTAAGGGTCCGGAACAGCTAAAAAGGCCGGAAATAACGTCTGTCATTTCTTTATATCCAAATGGGTATAATGTGAGTTGTTATAATTGCTTCAATGGATCAATAGATTTGACAATTACAGGTGGTTCTGGTGCTTTCCGTTATAAGTGGGAGGGTGGAGTGACCACTCAAGACAGGAGTATGCTTGGAGAGGGGGCCTATAAAGTTGTAATCAAGGATACGGGGGCTTGTGGCAACCGAGAAGAGTATTTCCGCAGCTTTGACCTTAGAGGTCCACGCATGGATACCTGGACCATGAGCGGGAATACGAACTCTAATCCACCTTCTCAATACATCGGCACCAGCGACAACAAGGATCTTGTTTTTAAAACCAATAGTACAGAGAGATTGAGAATTTCTTCTGATGGGAATATAGGTATTAATAAAGCTGACCCCGCAGAAAAATTTGATATCGGAGGCAATTTAAACATTGATGGAAAACTAATTGTTAACCAGATCACATCGCCGGATAGTCTGATTAGACTTGGGGATAGTACCTTAATAATCCACAAAGGTCAACAATGTATTTATCCTTCAGGTACAGGGCTTTTCAAAGGTATGTCTTTGGGATACGGCTCCAATTCCCTGGGCTCAAATACGATTACTATCGGATATTTCGCCCGTTCATTTGCAAGTACAAGTAAATCTGTGATTATTGGCAGTTCAACCGGTACAGGTTGTTTTGCCAGTGATATTTCAAATTCCCTGATTGTGGGGTTTAACAGTAACTATAATAGCAAACCTACTTTTCTTGTAGGGCCGGCTGGCGGAACTAATAATTTGGCGACAGGAAATATCGGCATTTCTACGGCAAATCCAACAGATAAATTACAGATTGGAGATGGTAATGAAAGTATTACCTTCGGATCAACAGCAGGTGGGGAATGTGGAAACTTTCAGGGATATATGGGATTTAACGCTAAACGGATACGCAACGATGCTTCAATGTCTACATGGGTTTTTTCGAATTCTTTTGGCGGGGCGGTAATTGGTGTAAATTCCTATGGCACTATTCAAATAATTCCTGTATCACATGGGAATGCTAGTCTTTCTGATGCTGAATTGTATAACAGAAGGGTTGTTACAATCAACCCCGGCACACTTGATGGTTCACATTTAAATGGTGCCCAAATTGAAGTGAATGGTAATATCAAATGCAAAGAGGTAAAGGTAACTCTAAACGGATGGCCGGATTATGTTTTTAAAACATCATATGATTTGCTTAGCATAAAAGAACTTGAGGAATATATTCACAAAAACAATCATTTGCCTGGAGTGCCGACAGAATCGGATGTTGAAAAGGATGGAGTTGACGTCGGTGAAATGAATTCGATTCTTTTAAAAAAGATTGAAGAACTTACGCTTTATGTCATTGAACTGAAAAAAGAAATTGATCAATTAAAAAAGAATTGATATGTATAGAAATATCAATATTTTTAAGAGTTTTGCAATTTTAATTGCATTAAATTTCTTTAGAATATCTATTGTTTTTGGACAAGGGTCTTTTGGGGCCCCCATAGTTGTGGGCAGCGAGTGGTGGTATAATTCAACACCGATTTTTATGCAAAATATGGGGCCTATTGTCGCATCTCCAACTCCTACACAAAGTGTGACCATTCAAGGCTCATCTCAAGTGTCGTTTGTCAGTGGTTCAGAGATTATCCTGATGCCAGGTTTCGAAGTAAGTGCATTATCCGGCGATGGATTTTTTCATGGATATATTGATGAAAATATGAGCGATGTTGAAGTTGTGGCTATGAATGCATTGCCCCCTAATTATGAAATCGGCGAATTTGAGAAGTTGGAACTTGGAATTAAAACTCCAGGTGAAATAAATAGCAAGATTGAGCAGTTTTTTGCGACTTGTGACTTAGGAAATCCAAATGGTAATCCATATCCTCCTCAAGCATATGACGAGAGCATAGGACTAAACCCATATAATTATGGCGATTTAATAGTTCAGGGAATTTTCACATCTCCATCAGGGCAAACACAAGTTATTGACGGATTTTTTTATCGTGAAGCTATTTACAATAAAAATGAATCAGATTATCA
>CAZPDS010000171.1:0-2836 GCA_964585485.1 uncultured Bacteroidales bacterium | reverse complement strand
GTGGGCTATCTGCCCCAGGAAATGGAAATCGTTTCAGGTCGCAGCGTGTTTGCTGAAGCGCTCACGGCCTTTGCAAGGGTGCTCGCCCTGCAGAAAGAAATTGAAGTCCTGAGTGCGAAAGTGGCCGGATTAAGCGACTTTGAAGCACCGGAGAGCCTGAAAATAATGGATCGCCTGACGCATGCCAACGAAGAATTCGGCCTTTTCGGCGGAAATACCATGGAAGCCGATACCGAGAAAGTATTGCTGGGCCTGGGTTTCGAGAAAAGTGACTTTGAGCGTTCCCTTACGGAATTCAGCGGCGGCTGGAAAATGCGCGTGGAGCTCGCCAAACTGCTACTGCGTAAACCGGAACTACTGCTGCTGGACGAACCCACCAATCACCTGGACATTGAGTCCATTCAATGGCTGGAGGATTTCCTGAGCGGATATAACGGAGCGGTAGTTCTGGTATCCCACGACCGCGCTTTTCTGGATAACATCACCAAAAGAACCATCGAAATTGCATTGGGGAAAATTGCCGATTACAAAGCCGGCTACTCGGAGTATGTTGAACAAATGACTGAGCGCCGCGAGCAACAATTTGCCGCCTACACCAACCAGCAAAAGCAAATCGAGCAAATGGAACGTTTCATCACACGTTTCAGAGCGCAAGCCACCAAGGCCCGGCAGGTGCAATCGAAAATAAAAATCCTCGACAAAATTGATCGCGTTGAGATCGACGAAGTGGATACCTCCGCCATCCATTTCCGCTTTCCGCCGGCACCCCATTCCGGAAAAGTAGTCGTGGAATGTAAAGGACTGTCTAAGCACTATGGCGAAAAAACCATCTTAACAAACATTGACCTGGCCATCACCCGCGGCGAAAAAGTGGCCTTTGTTGGCCGCAACGGTGAAGGTAAAACAACGCTTTCGCGGATCATCGTGAAGGAACTCGAACACCAGGGCAGCATGAACCTTGGACACCAGGTCAGCATCGGCTATTTTGCCCAGAACCAGGCGGAGTTGCTGGACATGGATAAGACGGTTTTCCAGACCATCGACGATGTAGCAGTGGGCGACATGAGGCCCCGTGTACGCGGACTTTTGGGCAGTTTTCTGTTCGGAAGTGAAGCCATCGATAAGAAAGTTAAAGTGCTTTCCGGTGGCGAAAAATCACGCCTGGCGATTGCCAAACTGCTGCTCACACCGGTTAACCTGTTGGTACTCGATGAGCCTACCAACCATCTTGACATGGTATCAAAAGACATCCTGAAATCGGCCCTGCTGGACTTTAAAGGAACGCTGATCATCGTTTCCCACGACCGCGATTTCCTTCAGGGCCTCACCGATAAGGTTTTTGAATTTCGCAACCACGGCATTCGACAATATCATGGTGACATCTATAATTTTCTGGAAGCACGTAAACTCGAATCCCTGAAAGCCCTTGAATCCCAGAAAAAAAGCCGGAACACGGTCGCAGTGGCGCCTTCGGCAGGAAAGCTTTCCTACGAACAGCGAAAAGACCAGGAGCGCGAACTGCGAAAAATACAGAACCGGATTCGTCAGAGCGAAGAGGACATCGCCCGGCTTGAAAAAGAATTAAAACATCAGGACGAGATTTTAGCCGCACCTCAGGATCACCCTGGCATCACCATCGATCAGGCTTTTTATTGGGCCTACCGAAAAATTCAGGACGACCTTGCGCACAAAATGTCGGAATGGGAACGCCTGTGCAGCGAACTGGAAGCCAGATAGTCGATAGTCGATAGTCGACAGTCGTTAGTCGTTAGTCGATAGTCGTCCTCCACCGATGCACGGCCTGCGATTTAAGACCGCCGCTGTGCAATGCGGCCCCGTGCCGCGTCCCCCTATCCTTTGAATTTTAACGAAAATAATTTGCGTTTCGGTAAACTATTTTGTATCTTTGAACGTTTTGGTATTTTAGTCGAAAAGTTAAACTGACAAAAACATGAATACAGACAATACAGTCAAAGAGACAATTTTAGATTCCGCGAAATCGGTTTTTGCCCGCTACGGATTCCGTAAAACGACCCTGGATGACATCGCACGGGCGGCTGGGAAAGGTAAAAGTTCATTGTATTACTATTTTAAAAACAAGGAGGAAATTTTTGAAGACATGATTGACCGGGAAATCCAGGCGCTGCGGACGCAGTTTTTGTCAGGTTTGGGCGCCGCCCGCACACCGAAGCAAAAACTACGAACCTACATCCTCATGCGCATGGAATTATTTTATGCCATGATGAGCTTCTTTCCGGTGTTGCAACAGGAGTTCGGCGACTACCTCAGTTACATTGAGAAAATACGTGTGAAATACGATGCGGAAGAGATGAGCATCATTAAATCTATTTTGCAGGATGGAATTGAGTCGGGGCAATTCACCCTGCCCAAGCCCGACCTTACCGCACAGGCCATCATCAAAGCCATGAAAGGCTTTGAATTCCCCTGGGCTCTGGAGCAGGACAGAAGTCAATTGGAAAAGGACATCGATGCCATGCTGGAAGTCCTCTTCTACGGAATTATTAAACGATAACAGTATAAACACCATCACCTGATGAAAACGTTTGGAAATTTTGTGATACGGTTTCGTGTTTTCTTTATTGCACTCACCCTGTGCATTACCGCCGTCCTTGGCTATTTCATTAAGGATATCACCATCAATCCGGATATTACTTCCTACCTTCCGAGGGAAGACTCCGTGGTAACCCGCTTCAATTACATCGGTCGTGAATACTCCTCCAGCTCCATGGCCATCCTGATTGTTGAGGCGGAAGACATCTTCAGCAAACAAAGCATTGAAGACGCTCAAATCAGAATTAAAGAGCTTAAGGATGAA
>CAZPDS010000170.1:0-2848 GCA_964585485.1 uncultured Bacteroidales bacterium | reverse complement strand
TACGGCGTTCAGTTGATGGAAAAGCAGAAAGCCAAATATACTTACGGTATACTTGAGCGTCAGTTCCGAAACACCTTCGAACGTGCTTCCAGCAAGAAAGGCGTTACTGGCGCTATCCTGCTCCAGCTTATCGAAGCACGGCTCGATAACGTGGTGTACCGCCTGGGTATGGCTCCAACCCGCGCAGCCGCCCGTCAGGTGGTGAAACATTGCCACGTGGTAGTTAATGGAAAAGTCAATAACGTGCCGTCCTATTCTTGCCGCCCTGGCGACCAGATCGCGGTTCGCGAACGCTCCAAATCCCTCGAAGTCATCGTGGATTCACTGGCTAGCCGCGCAAATCGCTACCCCTGGCTGGAATGGGATCAGGACCTGATGACCGGAAAGTTCATGAGCTACCCCGAGCGGGATCAAATTCCTGAAAATATCAACGAACAGTTGATCGTTGAGTTGTACTCCAAGTAATAGCTTTTCCTAGGTTAAAATAAAATTAAAATAAATGGCCATTTTAGCTTTTCAAAAACCCGATAAGGTTGTAATGCTCGAATCCGATGAGGTATTCGGGAAATTTGAATTCCGCCCCCTCGAACCCGGCTATGGCGTTACCATCGGAAATGCCCTTCGCAGAATCCTGCTCTCCTCCCTGGAAGGTTATGCAATTACCTCGGTTCGCATCGAAGGCGTCGATCAGGAGTTCTCCTCCATCAAAGGCGTTCTTGAAGATGTTCCTGAAATCATTCTGAACCTGAAGAAAGTTTGCTTCAAACGTCAGATCGATTCAGTTTCCAATGAAAAGGCCGTCATCACAATCGCAGGAAAACAAGTGTTCACCGCCGGTGATATCAACGCTTTCCTTAGCGGCTTCCAGGTGCTCAACCCCGATGAGGTGATCTGTAATATGGAATCCAACGTGAAAATTGTCATGGAAATTACCATCGACAAAGGCCGCGGTTATGTCCCCGCCGAAGAAAATAAAGTGGCCGGCGTTACCCAGGGTACCATCTTTACGGATTCTATCTTTACCCCCATTAAAAACGTGAAGTTTTTCGTGGAGAACTATCGCGTTGAGCAAAAAACCGACTACGAGAAATTGGTCATGGAAGTTACTACCAATGGCTCTATTGGCCCAAAAGAAGCACTGAAAGACGCCGCAAAAATTCTGATTCACCACTTTATGCTCTTTAGCGATGAGAAAATTACCATCGATATCGAGGAAAAAGCCGTGGCCGAAGAATTCGACGAAACCTCATTGCACATGCGCCAGCTCCTCAAAACAAAACTGGTCGATATGGATCTCTCCGTTCGCGCTCTCAACTGCCTCAAAGCAGCTGACGTGGAAACCCTGGGTGAACTGGTGGCGTACAACAAAAATGACTTGCTCAAGTTCCGCAATTTTGGAAAAAAATCCCTCACGGAACTCGAAGAACTGGTGAAGTCCAAAAGCCTCACCTTTGGGATGAATGTATCAAAGTATAAATTAGATAAGGATTAAGCGCAATGAGACACAACAAAACCATTAACCACCTCGGTAGAAAAAGCGCGCACCGCGAGGCTATGATGTCAAATATGGCGGCCTCCCTGATATTGCATAAACGCGTTGCAACCACCCTGGCCAAAGCAAAAGCCCTCCGTACCTTCGTGGAGCCAATTATCACCCGCTCCAAAGAAGATAATACCCATTCCCGCCGCGTCGTTTTTAGTGCGCTTCAGAACAAGGAAGCCGTTGCCGAACTGTTTCGCGATGTGGCCGTGAAAGTGGCCGATCGCCCCGGTGGCTATACCCGCATCCTGAAAACCGGAAACCGCCTCGGCGATAATGCTGAAATGTGCATCATCGAATTGGTGGATTATAACGAAGTGATGCTCGGTACCAAGGAAGCAAAGGCCAAAACCAGCACACGCCGCCGCAGAAGCGCCGGTACTGCCAAGAAAAAAACGGGCGAAACCGCTACCGAAACAACGGATGTTGCCGAAGTGAAGGAAGTAAAAGCCAAGAAAACCAAAAAAACCGAGGAACCAACAGCGGAAAACGAAACTCCCGCTACGGAAACCCCGGCCGAATAATATTCTTTAGGGTCGGGCCTCGCGCCCGACCTTTCTTGGTCGGGCCCCGCGTCCGACCTTTTTTTATTTGGTCACCCCGCGCCCGCGAATTTTTCCGGAATCTGGCCCCCACGTTTCTATTCGTAACACCACTGAAATTTCTTTCCGGCTTTCAACTTTTTTCGGATATTTGCACTACAAATTTTAACTCATTATGGCAGGAAAAACTTTTGCAGAAAAGATCCTCGGTGCCGCCACCGGCAGCATCGTTTTTCGTAAACCCACTATCGTTCTTTCGCACGATAATACTTCCAGTATCAACGCTACCTTCGCTAAAATGGGCGGAGAAAAGGTGGCCGACCCCGATCAGCTGCTGATCGTGCTCGACCATAATGCGCCCCCAACCAACGCGAAACTGGCAAACGATTACCAGAAGATCCGCGATATCGTCGCTAAACAAGGTATCCGGAAATTCCACGACGTTGGCAAAGGCATTTGCCACCAGATCATGTCAATGTACGCCCGTCCGGGAATGATCATTGTGGGTAGCGACAGCCATACCTGCACCGCCGGGGCCTTCAATGCCTTCGCCGCCGGTATCGATCGCACCGAAACAGCCGGCCTCTGGAAACAAGGCGAAACCTGGTTCCGCGTCCCCGAGTCCGTAAAGATCACCCTGAAGGGAAAACTGAACAAAGGCGTGTACGCGAAAGATATCGCCTTGTGGATTATCGGTATGATGGGCAGCGACGGCGCCGATTATATGTCGATAGAATATCATGGCGAAGGTGTGAAAACGCTAAGC
>CAZPDS010000169.1:0-2858 GCA_964585485.1 uncultured Bacteroidales bacterium | reverse complement strand
ATCAGTATCTTAATACTATCTGGTCCTTTGAAACAAAAGGCATCCTGAATTATTCGCCCCGCTCAAATTACATCAAACAAGACTCCGCAGGCAATATACTTTTCCTTTCTCAAACAAAAATGGGGTTTAAAATATCAATGTTGAATAGTGAAGGCTTATGCCTTTGGAATATTGAAAATCGCGGCGGATGGGAAGAGTTATTACGGAATATTGATATGTCCACTGACAAGTGGGGAAATATCTATATTGCTGCTACCGCAGACTACTTCGAAAACAGGATTACTAAATATGGCCACATTTTTAAGTATGATCCGGACGGGAACCTGATTTGGTCGCAACAGGAGACTCATAATTCCATTTCCGATATCATTGTTTCAGACAATATGAACATATATACCTGCGGTTCCATCCTTTATTACAATTACGACGAAGAGCCCTTACAGAAACTTGTAACAAGAAAATATTCACAGTGTTTCGGCAACATTAACCTTCGATCGATTGAATTTGACGCAACACAAGATAGTTCTTGTTCCTTTAGCCTCTATCCAAATCCAAATAATGGAACGATGGAAATCACCTATAAATTTCCATTAGGGGATGAAGGAACAATGTTGATATTCGACCAAACAGGACGGGTTGTTTTCAAAAAAGAATTGCCCGGCGGATCTAACCAAATGTCTGTTCAACTTGAAGGGCTTAACAACGGCGTATATTATTACAAGGCATACACTTCCCGGCATCGACCTGGCCGTGACCGGATCGTTATCATCCGATAAATTTTCCGTACCTTTGTTCCATTATGTCCGTAAACACCAGCATCCCGAAAGGCACCCGCGATTTTTCGCCGCAGGAAATGATGCGGCGCAATTATATTTTCGACACCATTAAAGAGGTGTTCCGCCTGTACGCCTACCAACCCCTGGAAACCCCGTCGATGGAAAACCTCAGCACCCTGCTGGGCAAGTACGGCGAAGAGGGCGACCGCCTGATTTTTAAAATCCTGAACTCGGGAAATTTTCTGGAGGGGCTGACCCCCGGCGAGCTACAGGATAGCAGTCCCGCGAAACTGTCGGGAAAGATCTGCGAAAAGGCCCTGCGGTACGACCTTACCGTGCCCTTTGCCCGCTACGTGGTGCAACATAAAAACGACATTACATTCCCTTTCCGCCGCTACCAGATTCAGCCGGTGTGGCGTGCCGACCGTCCGCAAAAAGGCCGCTACCGCGAGTTCTACCAGTGCGACGTGGACGTGATCGGCACCCGCTCGCTGCTGTGCGAGGCGGAGTTGCTGTGTATCATCGACGATGTGTTTAACCGCCTGGGTATCCGCGTGAACATTCACCTGAATAACCGCAAGGTTCTCACCGGTATCGCCGAAGCCATCGGCCATCCCGATAAGTTCAGCAGCATTACCACGGCCATCGATAAACTCGACAAAATGGGCCGCGACAAGGTCAACGGGGAACTTTCGGCCAGCGGCCTCGACGCGCAAGCTATCGACAAACTCTGGGCGATACTGGATATCAACGGTGCCAACGAGGAAAAGCTGGAAGCCCTGAAACGCCCGCTGGGCGCATCGGAGACCGGACTGCTGGGCATCGGTGAACTGCAGACGATCTTTACCTTCCTGAACGATTCCGGTCTGCACGCAGCCGTGGATTTCGACATCGGCCTGGCCCGCGGCCTGAATTATTACACCGGGGCCATCTTCGAAGTGAAGACCCCGGAAACCGCCATGGGCAGCATCTGCGGCGGCGGCCGCTACGATGACCTTACCGGCATCTTTGGCCTGAACGACGTTTCCGGCGTGGGCGTCTCCTTCGGCGCCGACCGTATCTATGATGTTCTTCACGAACTGAAACGCTTCCCGGCCACCACCGAATCCGGCGCCCGCATCCTCTTTGCCAATTTCGGCGGTCCGGAAGAACGTTATACGCTGAAAGTGGCGGAAGTACTTCGCCGCAAAGGCATCCATACCGAAATGTACCCCGAACCGGCCAAGATGAAGAAACAGTTCGCTTACGCCGACACCAGGAAGATTCCCTTTGTGGCCATCATCGGCAGCGACGAGATGAGCGCCGGCACCGTGAGCCTGAAAAACCTGCTGAGCGGGGAACAAATGACGGTGAGCGTGGAGGAACTGGTGCGGGTTGTTAGTCGATAGTCGATAGTCGTTAGTCGATAGTCGGTAGTCGGGAGTCGGGAGTCGATAGTCGACAGTCGATAGTCGGGAATCGACAGCGGGTTTGCCCTTCACACCTTACTTTTTAGTAATCTTTTTCTTGTGCGCGACGACATAAAATATTTGCGTATATTGCATTCCCTTTTAGCACGGTCGTTTTATGCCGTGTAGAAAAGGGTTTTGCACCGGATAACTTATTGTTGTTGTTTATTTTTAGGATATGAGACGAACTTTCTACCCCCTTGTCCTCTGCCTGCTGATGAGCCTGCTGCTCTCCGCAAATTTAATGTCGCAGCCCTTTTGGGTAACCAGCATCGGAGGTTCCGGCTGGAGCGGAACCCTGGCCAATAACGCTACAGATAACTCCACGGTGTACTCCTGTTACAATTCGGGACTCACCCTGTATTCCAACACCAGCGCGGCGTCCATCGTTTCAGGTACGAAAACTTATTGGCGCAAGTGGCAGTATTCCTCGGATGGCAGTAGCTGGTTCACCACCACCGGCGGCGTATCCAGTTATTCCACCAGTTCCAGCATTTCGAGGTATTACCGGGTTTGCTACTCCTACAATAGTTCCAGCACAGACATCCTCTACCCATCGCCCTGGGTACGGCATATCTTCGGACCTTCGTTTGTATCCATGCCCTCGGCCGTTTCCACGAGCAACGAGACGGGG
>CAZPDS010000168.1:0-2901 GCA_964585485.1 uncultured Bacteroidales bacterium | reverse complement strand
TAGATTCCAAAGGCCAGTGCCCCCGCGATACCGATGCCAAGGAATTTATTCATGGGCTCGGCGGTTTTCTTTAAAATTCCGGTAAAACTTGCGGGCGCAGTCGATAGCCATTTTAACACCATAGCCCACCAATGCCGAAGTCCCTGCGTACAGGGCAACTTCAACAAGTGAGCTAATGGTAATCGCACTGAGGGTGACCCGTCCCATCA
This sequence comes from uncultured Bacteroidales bacterium, assembly GCA_964585485.1. GTDB lineage: Bacteria > Bacteroidota > Bacteroidia > Bacteroidales > CAIWKO01 > CALGYY01. Next base: position 2,692 of record CAZPDS010000168.1, on the reverse strand, counting down.
GGGCGCGTGTCATGCCCCCGCAGAAACCGGAGGCAGTCGTTATAAAGGAGGTAAATTGATTTTCAGGCATTGACCTTTGCGTGCTGGTGATGATGCAAAGGTGGGGGTGGCTGATTATGACTAAAGTGCGCTATGTTTTTAAAATAGGCAAAAATGTGCAAGTGAATTTATAAAAATTCGATATTAAAACAGGCTCGATATACATTTATTGAGCAATTGCTGCTAACATTCTTCCCTAAGATAAACGTTCAAGGAAAGTTTTCCTATTGTTTGTTGGTGGGATTACGTCTGTTTTTTGCTAATGTTTTTAAACTTTTGCGTATCACAATGGGAGTATGTACTCATAAAAAGTCATCGCAGGGCCATTTGTGCAAATTTTTTGTAATGATAGGCATATATTCGTGACAAGTGATAAGTGACAACATCGGCATCATCCTGTAAAATACCTGGATATATATAGTTTCTTGATGATGTCAGCACTATATCTACGTATGCATGCCTGTTAATATTAGGTTAATAGCCACCGTTAATTATGCGAGTGAATCAGTAGCTTCTATTTTTGCAAAATCAAATCTCTATGGAATTACTAGTTTTAGGCAACTAAATAAAATATATTCATGAAAATATTCTTTCTTTTAACACTTTTAACAATTTACTCTTCATTTATAACTGCTCAGGACTATCATCCTCTGCCGACCACTAATGCAAGCTGGACAGTTGATGAATGGGACGAGTTTTATGGGAATTATTATAATAAGATATATAGAGTTGATGGTGATACCGTATTAAATGGGAAGGAATACACAAAGGTATTTCAGTTAAAAGGCTATCCTACTATATTCGATACAGTAAAAACACTGCATTGCTTTATGCGTCAAGACAGTGTGATAAGAAAAATTTGGTTTATCAGACATTATCTGGGCGAAAATTCGGAAAAGTTAGGTTATGATCTTTCAGCGAATATTGGCGACACAATCATTATTCCCGCCTTTGATTTTGGGAATGTTGGAGATTCCGTTTTTATAAGGTACCCAAATGGATCTGGTACCATTTTAATTAACAATGGAGAGTATCGACGAGAATATACATTTTCTTCGATTTCCAGTTCGCATGCAATTCAATATATAGAGGGTATTTCTGATTTCTACTCAACTTTTCCAAATAAGTCTTTTGGAATTGATCCTTTTCATCAGGACATGACCCTTTGCATGCAAATTGGGAGTAAGTTAATGTGGCCAACAGGTGGAGATTCCACAATCTGTGGCTTCACAAATATAGGTATTTCAGAGAATCAACCATATAGTTTTACCTGTAATCCAAATCCGGCAATGGATTATTGCAGAATTGAATTTGAATCATCGTCTTATCATGGAACTCTCTGCATATTTGATGTGTTTGGAAACAACATCGACGAAATTCAAGTTGCTCCTTTAACTAACATATTAATTATTGATTTGACAAAATACAAGACAGGAATATACTTTCTGGAATTAAGAAATATTTCATCATCACATTACACTAAATTGGTAGTAACTAAATAATGAAAACATTGTCTTAGCCCCCTAAATGACTGGACCAAAATTATAAATTAGTTTTGTACAGCAAATTTAGGAATTATGAATGCAAAAAGACACTTTACACCGGAGGAGAAACTTAGTATTCTCCAGGAATCAGAACGGGAAGGCACTACCGAGACCTGTCGTAAGTACAATATAGCGCGGTCTGTAATGAGCTATTGGAAGAAAAAGTATTTGATCAATGGGAAAGAGGGGCTGAAAGGTGGATACAAAAGGATTGATCCGCTTGTTCGGGCTATGGAAGAAGAGAACTTACGGTTAAAAAAGATCATTGCCAAACAAGCTCTTGAGATCGAAGTAAAAGATGAACTGTTAAAAAAAGGCGAAGCCCACTTTCAGAGAGGAAGACGGTCGTAATGAAATTTAAAGACCGGGGATTGGTGGAAGAGATCTGTAAGTGGGCTGCGGTGCCCAAGAGTAGCTATTATTACCATGCGCACCCGGGGCAACGCGGGATGAAGGCCAGCGTCTTCACTCCCATTGGGGATGGATCGGTTGATAATGCCCTTGTGGTGGATCAGATCCGCGCAATATTAACGATGGATTATTGCATATATGGATACCAGAAGATGACCGCTGAGCTGCGCGAGATGGAGTATGTGATCAATCACAAAAAGGTTTACCGCTTGATGAAAGAGAGCCATTTATTGTGCGGAACCCGGATAAAAACAAACGGAAAAAGAAAGTGGGTAAAGCATCGTCGTATTGAGGCGAAGAGACCAATGGAGTACTTATGTCTTGACATAAAATATGTTTGGGTGCAAGGTGAGAACAGGTGGTATTATCAACTGGCTATTTTAGATGTTTTCAGCCGCAGGATTTTATGCTGGATGTTCCAGAAGAGCATCAAACAAACAGATGTCATCGCGTTGATGAGATGGCTTGATCTGCGCTTTGGGTTGAAGGGAGTGATTATTCGCAATGATAATGGCTCTCAGTTTATCGCTCACAAGGTTCGTCAGGTCCTGCAGGATCTTGAAGCCAAGCAGGAGTTTACCCACGTTGCAACCCCGGAAGAAAACGCCTACATTGAGGCTTTTCATTCAATTGAGCAGAGTGAACTTATGGATCGGTATGTTTTTGCCAGCTATTATGACGCTAAACAACACATTGAA
>CAZPDS010000167.1:0-2914 GCA_964585485.1 uncultured Bacteroidales bacterium | reverse complement strand
CGCGCTTAGGGCACTACACACTGGAGATCCTGAAACAAGTTCAGGATGACACGCTTAGCCGACGTTCTACGGGTTAGAGATCCTGCCCTTCGACAGGCTCAGGAACCGAGTTCAGAATGACACACTAAGCCGACGTTCTACAGGTCCGAGATCCTGAAACAAGTTCAGGATGACACGCCGGGTTGGTGGCACTGAAAGACAGCGACCCTGCCCCCCGATCCGCCCGCCAATGGTACCAAGACGATCAGCAACATCTCCTCTGCGGCCCTCTGCGAACAATCTCTGCGGCCCTTTGCGTTGTGCTTTAAACAACAAATTCAGGATGACACGCCGGGAGAGGCCTCTACTATCAGCAACATTACGCTGCGGCCCTTTGCGTTGTGCTTTTTTTTGATCACCCTATAAAAAGCCAGAACCGCACCCCGATCCGCCAGCTGGCGGACGAGGGGCAACTCAATCCACCTGATCACCTTCTAGCAGATGAAGATATTTAACTAAATTCGTTCATTAAACTGAACGAATTTGCGTAAATTTGCATTATAAACAATAAATAACCCATGATTATTGACAGGGCTATATCCCGATTTACGCAATGATCTGGGGGCGTTATGGGAAAACTATCTCATTTCCGAACGCTTGAAATATTTGACCTATCACAGGATCCCTTCCAATAATTTTTTCTGGAGAACCTATGACCAGCAGGAAATCGACTGGATTGAAGAGCGCGGGGGGGCGCTCCTGGCCTATGAATTCAAGTTTGAAAAAACAAAGGTAAAAATTCCGAACGCCTGGAAATCCGCCTATCCTGATTCGGAATTTGCTGTAATACATAAGGAAAATTATCTTACGTTCATCATTGGGGCAGAGGTTCGGGGCGCCTCACCTCTCCAATCAAACGACTAAGGCGCAGAGACTCTCCACTCTTCACTTCTCCACGCCTCTCCTCTCCACATCTCCTCTTCGTAAGATTCTGCTAACTTTGCTCCGTGAAAAGGACTTTCCGCTACATTGTTTTGTTGTTTGTCTTCTGGATGCTGGTGTTTGCGCTGCAGCGCGGATTCTTCCTGCTGTACAACGCGGAGCAGTGGCAAGGGGTGCCGGCCGCCACCGTGCTGCTGTCGTTCGTGAAGGCCCTGCGGATGGATGCCGCGGCCACCGCTTTCATGATCTGCCTGCCGCTGCTGTTCATGTGCATCGCGCTCTTTTTGCCGCGCCGCATCTTCCCCGCGCTGGCCAACGGCATTACGCTGGGTTTGCTGGTGCTGGTGCTTTTCCTGGGACTGGTCGACACGGGGCTTTACGCCAACTGGGGTTCGAAAATCAATTCCAAGGCCCTGTATTATGCGCTCTTTCCGGGCGAGGGTGTACGCTCCGCCGATGCCGTCCCCCTGGGCCTGTTTATTCCCGTTTTCCTTGCGGAAGTTGCCCTGTGTGGATACATCTACCTGCGCTGGCTGCGGGCCCGCCTGCTGCTGCGCCACGGCCTTGTGGCACCCCTGCTCGTCTCGCTGCTGCTCCTCGCCCTCCTGCCCCTCTTGTTCCGGGGCGGCTTCCAGAAGTACCCCGTCGGTAAAAACGACGTTTATTATTCGCGCCACGCAGTGTTGAACTATGCGGCCCTCAACAGTCCGTGGAACTTCATCTACACCCTGACCCACCTGGCCAACACCGACAACCCGTATCGTTATATGCCGGAAGCGAAAGCGCAAGAACTGCTGCAAGAAGTGCTCCCGCCGGCAGCATCCCCAACTCCCGGCCTGCTGACTACTACACGCCCCAACATCGTGCTGGTGTTGCTGGAGAGCGTGTCGGCCGAAAACATGCAACGGCTGGGCGGCCGCGAAGCCATCATGCCCGGCCTCGACAGCCTGTGCCGGGAGGGCCTGTTGCTAAGCCGCTGTTACGCTTCGGGTTTCCGCACCGAACAGGGACTTGTTGCCCTGCTGAGCGGCTTTCCGGCGCAGCCGGCGGTGACCATCCAACGCGAGTTCGGCAAATTCGAACGCCTGCCGTCGCTTCCCAAAACCCTGGCCGACGCGGGCTACCACTGCAATTACTACTACTCCGGCGACCTCAATTTCGCCAATACCAGCGCCTACCTGTATGCCTCGGGCTTCTCCAAACTCCTCGACCGTCAGGCGCGGCCCTGGCAGAAAACCACCGAATGGGGCGCCCTCGATGAAGAGATCTTCAGCACCCACCTGCGCGAAGCCGCCCATGACCCGGCGCCCTTTTTCAGCATCATTATGACCAGCACCAGCCACGAGCCCTTCGATGCCCCGGTGCCGGTGCATTTCCCCGGTGAAGAGGAGGTGCAGCATTACAAAAACACCGTGCATTATACCGACAGTTGCCTGTTTGCCTACATCCGTCAGGCGCAACAACAACCGTGGTACAGCAATACCCTCTTTCTTATCAGCGCGGATCATGCCCACTTCTATCCGAAGGTACGCGGAAAAAGCGAAGCCGAACGCCATCACATTCCGCTGCTGCTGCTGGGCGGTGCCCTTAAGGATTCCTTACGCGGACGCGACATTCCTAAAGTCTGTTCCCAGGTCGACCTGGCGGCCCTGCTGCTCAACCAACTGCAGATCCCATCGCGGGCCTTCCGCTGGAGCCGCGATCCCCTGCGTGCTGCCCAGCCGGGCTACGCTTTCTATGCTTTCGATAATGGCTTTGGCTTTATCTCCGATAGCGCCAGCGTCGTTTACGACCACGACCTGGGCAAGGTGCTTGAAACGACTGGTTCCGCGGCTACGACGGCCCGCCTCCTGAACTACGGCAAAGCGTATTTGCAGGAGATGTACGGGGAATACCTGGGGGGACAGGGAATAGGGAATAGGGAATAGGGGAAAGAGACAAGAAACAAGAAACAAGAGGGCTGGCGTACTGCAATATGACTGACATTTGCGGA
>CAZPDS010000166.1:0-2976 GCA_964585485.1 uncultured Bacteroidales bacterium | reverse complement strand
ATTCTATCCGCCAAAGTCATCATACGCGATGTTCTCTTTGGGAACACCTAGTTCGTCGAGCATTTTAAAAACGGCATCGTTCATCATTGGCGGGCCACAAAGGTAGAACTCGATTTCTTCGGGTTCCGGATGTTGGGCTAAATACGCTTCTAAAACCACCTGGTGAATAAATCCGACGTAGCCTTTCCAGTTGTCTTCTGCCAAGGGTTCTGATAAGGCCAGGTTAAACCTGAAATTGGGGAAACGGGCTTCAATATCGCGAAAATCCTGTTCGTAGAAAACTTCACGGAGCGAGCGTGCACCGTACCAAAAACTTACTTTCCGGCTGGTCTTTTCGGTGTGGAACAGGTGGAAAATTTGGGATCGCAGTGGCGCCATACCAGCCCCGCCCCCAATGTAGACCATCTCTTTGTTTGTGTTTTTGATGTGAAACTCTCCGTAAGGCCCTGATACCATTACCTTATCTCCCGGCTTGCGCGAGAAGATGTATGAGGAGCAAATGCCGGGGTTCACGTTCGCGAACATTTTCCGGGTGCGGTCCCAGGGGGGCGTTGCAATGCGGATGTTTAGCATCACAATGTTCCCTTCCGCCGGGTGATTCGCCATGGAGTATGCCCTGTAGATGGGTTCCGGATTTTTCATGTGCAGGTCAAACATCTTCATGCGATCCCAGTCGCCCCGAAACTTTTCATCAACATCAATGTCTTTAAAATCGACATTGCATTTGGGAACGTCGATCTGGATGTAACCGCCTGACTGGAAGTCGAGGGTTTCTCCTTCGGGTAGTTTAACCACGAATTCCTTGATGTAGGTGGCCACGTTCCGGTTAGAAACAACGGTGCATTCCATTTTTTTGATGCCGAAAATTTCCTTGGGAATCTGAAGTTCAAGATCCTCGCGGACTTTCACCTGGCAGCCCAATCGCCAATTCTCCTGGATCTGTTTGCGGGTGAAAAAACCAACTTCGGTGGGCAGGATGCTACCCCCGCCGGAGGTAACCTGACAGCGGCACATGCCGCAGGTTCCGCCACCCCCGCACGCTGAAGGAAGAAAAAGTTTTTCGTTCGAGAGGGTGGATAATAAGGTGTTTCCTGCACCCACGTTCATTTCTAGTTCATCGTTGATCCGGATCCTGATCAGGCCTGAGGGCGTGAGTTTGTACTTGGCGAATAATAGAATACCCACCAGAAGTACGGTAATCAGCAGAAAAATGCTAACCCCCAGTAGTAAGAGTATTCCCAGGCTTAGGCTTAAAACGATCATAGCTGTAGTGTTATCAGATCTTAATTAGATTTTAATTCCCATGAAACTCATGAAGGCAATGGCCATTAATCCGGTTAGGATAAAAGCAATCCCCAGTCCGCGCAGCGGAGCGGGGACATTGGAGTAGGTAATTTTTTCGCGAATGGCTGCAAATGCCACTATCGCCAGAAACCAGCCGATGCCCGAACCACCGGCATAGGCCAGCACCTCGGTCATGTGCGTGTATTCCCGCTCCTGAACAAACAACGCGACGCCCAGGATAGCGCAGTTTACGGCAATCAGCGGCAAAAAAATGCCCAATGCATTGTACAGACTGGGACTGAATTTCTCTACGATCATTTCCACCAATTGCACCATGGCGGCGATAACGGCGATAAAGAGAATAAAACTCAGGTAGCTCAAATCCACATCCGCGTATTCGGCGCCCATCCATTTTAACGCACCTTCTTTTAACAGGTAGGTGTCGAGCAGCCAGTTGACCGGTGCGGTAATCATCAGGACAAAAATTACTGCAATGCCTAGTCCGAATGAGGTTTTAACCGTTTTCGACACCGCCAGAAAGGAACACATTCCCAAAAAGAATGCGAAAATCATGTTGTCGATGAAAATGGACCGTATGAACAGGTTAAAGATATCCATGGGGTTGTCCTCTATTTTTCGATTAATTCACGGAATTTGCTTCGTTGTATCCATATGATGGTTCCAATAACGATCAGGGCCATGGGCGGCAGAATCATCATCCCATTGTCGAGATAGCCCGCGTCGTAAAAGGAGGTCGGGAAAAGCGCGTAGCCATAGAAACTGCCCGAGCCCAGTACCTCCCTGATGGCGGCCACCAGGAATAGAATCAAACCATACCCCAGTCCGTTGCCAATGCCGTCGAGAAAAGAAGGCCAGGGCTTATTCGCCATGGCAAAGGCTTCCAGACGGCCCATCAGGATGCAGTTGGTGATTATAAGCCCCACAAACACCGATAATTTTTTACTGACATCATACACATACGCTTTCAGTACCTGGTCAACGATGATGACCAGTGCCGCAATGACAACGAGTTGGACAATAATGCGGATGCGTGATGGGATGGTGTTGCGCAGGACCGAAATGATCAGGTTGGCAAAGGCGGTGACAACGGTCACCGAGAGGGCCATGACCAAGGCAGGCTTTACCTGAACCGTAACGGCGAGGGCCGAACAAATGCCCAACACCTGATAGGTAATGGGATTTCCCTGATTCAGAGGCCCGGTCAATAATTTGAAATTACTCATCTTGCTTTCCGGTTTAATTCTGTTTTTTAATTTTATTGAAATACGCCGTGTAATCTTTCAAGCCTTCGCTAAGCATGACTTCCAGACCCTGGCTGGTAATGGTGCCCCCGGAGATAGCGTCTACACCGTGGAGATCCTCTTCTTTGGCACCTCCTTTATACACCTTTACGGAAACAAAATTCCGTTCATCGTCGAAGATCGTTTTGCCGATAAACTGTTGCTGAAACGCGCGGGTATCGATTTCAGCGCCAAGCCCGGGTGTTTCACTTTTGTGGGCGTACATGCAACCGGCAATGGTGTTCAGATCGTTGCGAAAGGAGATGTATCCCCAGATCGGGCCCCACAGGCCTTTTCCCCGCATGGGCACCACGTACAGCGTGTCCGCTCCGTTCATGCAAAGGAATACAGGAAGATTGCGTGAACTGGATTCCTTCTTGTTCTCAGCGGC
>CAZPDS010000165.1:0-3013 GCA_964585485.1 uncultured Bacteroidales bacterium | reverse complement strand
TCGACGGCCAGCGGCACCGTGAACCCGGAAAATCTCACGCTTGTGCAGGCCGCCTGCCCGTCAAATGATGTGACCTTTAGCTGGACCAACAGTGGAAGCGGCTGGTATATCGCCCTTTCCACCGATCCAACCTTCGCCACCTACGCCTGGAAATGGGTATCCGGACTTACCAGCTACACGGGCTTTGCCGGGTTTGTGGATCACACCGACGGAAGCGCGCTGAACTTCCAGCCTGGCACAACCTACTATTGGTATATGCGGGCCAACGGCAGCAATACGGCCGTTCAGAGTTTCACCACCCACATCTGTGCCTCACCGCTGCCACTTGATATGACGGTAAGTGCACCCACCTGCGCTTCGCAGCAGGCAAGCTTTTCGTGGACCAATTCCGGAAGCAACTGGATCCTCGAAATTTCTACCGACTCTACCTTCGCCGGAAAATCCACGAAATCCATTGCCGGCCTGACCTCCACCTTCGCACCCGATGGCTTCTCCCCGATCTTTGAATATCATCACAACACCCAGTATTTCTGGCGCATTTTCAATGGCAGCGTATACACCAGTGGTCCCTCTTTCCTTTCCCCCACCTGCGATTCCCTGCCCCCCTCGACCGCCATCAGCGTAAACGGGCTGTGGCAAACCTCCGATTTTAATGTCGATTTCACCGACCTTGACGACGCCGAGGGCACCGGAGTTGAGAAAGGCTTTTACCAGGTCCTGGATTTCAACGGCGCCGAATGGCATGGGAACCCCGCGCTCGGCTTCCTGGGCGATGACTTCGGCGCGGCCCTTGGGAGTGAATATATAATGCCGGCGGGCTATGGCAACTGGTCCACCAGTAGCGGCCTATTGCTGCAATCCGACAGTGTAACCACCAACACCAACCTATACACTTCGCTGACACAAAACCTCTCGAACCGCAGCCTCTTTCATTTCAGGTACAAGATAACCACCGGCAGTGGAAATCGCCGGTTCGGATTTCATTTCGCGGCCGACAGCGGATCGGCCGAAAACCGCGGAAACTCATACTTCATCTGGTTTCGCGCCAACACCACCGGATCAAACACATTGGAATTTTACAAATGCAGCTGGGACGCCGGCGTGAACGTGTTTTCACAACTCAAGGTAATCAGTCCGGTGGTCACCGCCACGAATCAGTGGTACGATCTAAAAGTTATGTACGACCGGATCACCGGCCGGATTGATGTCTATCGTGATGATGCACTGCTGGGCAGTTACACTGACCCAACGCCGCTGCCTGGTGGAAAATATATTTCCTTCCGCAGCGGTAGTTGTGCCGTTAGCATCGACGACCTCATGGTGTACCGCTCCCGATATCCGTATGCCAACGTTACTGTTGGCGACGGAGATGCCTACGCGGCACGCTATCAGAATCCATCCCCCGCCCTTCCGGCCTGTCAGATCAACAGTGTGGCGATAGATTTTGCCGGCAACCTTTCGGCGGTTTCATCACACACTATCAACGTCGACCGGACCCCACCCACGAGTATTGCCAACATTAACGATGGGGCTTCGTCTGACCTCGACACCCTGTCGACAGTCACCCTGGAGGCCAATTGGAGCGCGGCCTCCGACCCGCATTCGCTGGTAACTGAGTATTATTATTGCATTGGCACCACACCCGGCGACAGTAATATTGTTGCCTGGACCGCCAACGGTCTTTCCACGACCATGACCCAAAGCAGTCTTACTTTGGTGAACGGACAACTCTACTTCGTTAGCGTAAAAGCCCGTAACGGCGCTGGTTTGCTGAGTGCCGTTTCCACTTCAGATGGTCAGCGCTTTTTGGATGTAACCGGTCTTTGGGAAAACCCGGCATCGGAGAACCTGCAGGTAAGCCCCAACCCTGTTGACGGCAAGGCCATCGTGCGCTTTTCGACAGATGCCACTGGCATTGTAAACCTGGAATTGCTCGATATGCAGGGGAAGCGGGTACTGCTCCTGGTGGAACAGTCATTTGGTGTGGGCGTGCATTCGGTGGAACTACCAACGAGCAAACTTGCCCAGGGAAGTTATCTTCTCCGGCTACGCCAGGCCAGTAGCGTGCAGACGTGCCGTATCACGGTGTTGTAAGCCGGGGGACTTACTGCATCAGGTCGTACAGCCGGCCGTAGTCGTCGGGAGTCATTTTATGACTGGCGCCACTCACTTTGTTGATCCCGGCCACGGTAATCACATCCTGGCGGTTGGTAGCAGTATCTGTCCATTCCGCAAGGCTTACCGGACTGCCCAGGGTGTGAAAGAAATCCGTGAGTTCAGCAATGGTGCGCTCAGCATCATTGAAGCCCCAGAGGTTTTTGCCAAGTTCGGCAATGCGGTCCGGAATATTCTCCAATTGCCATTTCAGCCAGGCCGGGTAAACCATGGAGAGGGTTGCACCGTGCGGAATATCATACAAGAGAGAGAACACATGTCCGAAATTATGTACGCCCCAATCGCCGCCCATGCGGCCGTGAAACAGCAGACCGTTCAGGGCACAGGTAGCGGCATACATGATCTTTCCCCGCAAAACGACGTTGTGCAGGTCTTTCATCAGCCAGGGTCCGTAGGTAAGCGCTTCGTTCACCACGGCATAGACAAAGCGGTCGGAAAGCGTGGCGTCGCGGGCATCGAAATAGGCTTCCAGCGAATGGGCCACCAGATCTACAATACCGAAGGCCGTTTGATTGGCCGGCACACTAAGGGTAAAGGCCGGATCCAGAAATGAATGTTTTGGGTAGATAAGGGCGTGACCATAACCCGGCTTCATGCGGGCGTCGGGGTTCTGCACCACCGCAAAGCAGTTCATCTCACTGCCGGTAGCCGCCAGGGTGAGCACCGCAATGAGCGGAAGTGCGGAAGCCGGGCGTTTCTTGCCCACCATGAATTCCCAACCATCGTGTTGAACGGGAATGGTGATGGAAATAATTTTTGCTGAATCAATCACACTTCCGCCACCGAGCGCCACAATAACATCCACATGATGCTCCCGCCCCAGTGCTGCGGCCGCGTT
>CAZPDS010000164.1:0-3031 GCA_964585485.1 uncultured Bacteroidales bacterium | reverse complement strand
CCACATCGATCTCAAAAAGCGCATAGGCCTTGAGCAATTGGTTCACGGTATGAACACGGTCCGACTTTACCTCGTAGTCTTGCAACAGCACATTTTTTCGTTTGATTTTCTCCGCATCGGAGAGGTTGGATTTCTCCATTTCCGCGATTTCGGAACCGATATCCGGCAGGATAAAGAATTTGTGATCTTCCATATCCTTTGATACGAGATCGATTCCCTTATCCGTCATTTCGATGGAATTGTTTTTTTCATCAATCACAAAAAACAACTCATCATCGACGATATGCATATTTTTGGACTGCTCTGCCATGTAGAAGTTCTCGGTGCGTTGCATCAGGGCGCGCATACCGGGTTCTGAAAGGAATTTAATAAGCGGCTTGGTTTTCGGCAAGCCGTGATGGGCGCGCAGCAGCAGTTTTCCGCCTTCTTTTTCATTCTCACTGGAAGGATTGTCGACCAGCAACTTTTTGGCATCGTTCAGCACCTGCGTTACGAGGTTGCGCTGTGCATTGTAGAGTTTCATCACAATGGGCTTCAGCTGATCATATTCCTGATTGTCGCCCTTTGGGGTTGGACCGGAAATGATGAGCGGGGTTCGTGCATCATCGATCAACACAGAGTCAACCTCATCGACGATCGCATAATTGTGCACCCGCTGCACCAGTTCTTCGGGGTTGCGGGCCATATTGTCACGCAGGTAGTCGAAGCCAAATTCATTGTTGGTACCGTAAGTAACGTCGGCCAGGTAGGCGCGGCGGCGCTCATCGCTGTTGGGTTCGTGACGGTCGATGCAATCCACGGAAAGGCCGTGAAACATAAACAGCATCCCCATCCATTCCGAGTCACGTTTGGCCAGATAATCGTTCACGGTAACCAAATGCACACCTCGTCCGGGCAGGGCGTTCAGGTACACCGGCAGGGTGGCCACCAGCGTTTTTCCTTCCCCGGTTGCCATTTCTGAGATTTTCCCCTGATGCAGTACAATACCTCCAATCAACTGGACATCGTAATGCACCATGTCCCACGTAATCATATTCCCACCGGCCATCCAGCTGTTATTATACACCGCTTTATCGCCCACAATGTTGATGTGATCATAGCGGGCGGCCAGGTCCCTGTCAAAATCGGTGGCCGTTACGTCCACCTTATCGAATTCCTTAAAGCGGCGGCCTGTTTCTTTCATAACGGCAAAGGCCGCGGGCAGCAGGTCCTGCAACACGTCTTCGATGAGCTGATCCGTCTTCTTCCCCACCTGATCGACCTCACGGTAAAGTTCTTCCTTTTCATCAATCGATAAGGCTTCATCCTCCGCCTGTTCTTTTAGCCGGGCAATTTCAGCCTCGTTTCCGGCGATCTGTTCCTGAATGATGGCCCTGAAACGAAGGGTTTCTGCACGCAGCTCATCGTTCGACAAGGCCTTGATGCGCTCGTATTCCGAATGTATCTCAGCCACCAAATGCTCAACCGCCTTGATATCGCGTTGCGATTTGGTACCCAGCATTTTCTTTATGAAATCAAACATATATTAATGATATTGAATTTTTGTTCAGAACCTGCAAAATTACACTTTCCTGACGTAAGAACAAAACAGGGAGCGGCTTGACGCAATATTTCGGAGGGGATCCTTTGATATTCAGAAATTTTTTCTATCTTTGCACTCCATTTTTAACAAACTCAGTATTAATTAATAATCCAAAATCAAAATGGTACGACAGTACGAAACCGTTTTCATCATGACTCCCGTTTTATCTGAAGACCAGGTAAAGGAAACGGTAAAAAAGTTTTCGGATTTCCTCCAGGGGAAAGGTGCCGAGATCGTTTACCAGAACAATTGGGGGCTTCGGAAATTAGCTTATCCGATCCAGAAAAAGTCCACAGGTTTTTATCATCTTATCGAGTTTAAAGCCGAAGGCAATGTAATCAATGAACTTGAAGTGACCTTCAAGCGTGACGAGCGGGTGATCCGTTTCCTCACCATGGTACTGAACAAGCATTCGATTGCATACAACGAAAAGAAAAGGGCCGAACGCGCCAGAAAAGAAACTGCGGAAGCCTGATAATAACCTTTAAACAGATTTAGATTATGAGCGCACAACAAGCCGATAGCGAAATCAGATATCTCACCCCCATCGCGGTGGATGTCAAAAAGAAAAAATATTGCCGCTTCAAAAAGCTGGGCATTAAATACATCGATTACAAGGACGCGGACTTCCTGCTGAAATTTGTGAACGAGCAGGGCAAGATTCTGCCCCGCCGCATCACCGGTACGTCCGTAAAATACCAGCGGAAACTGGCCAAGGCCATCAAACGGGCCCGCCATCTGTCCCTGCTGCCTTATGTTGGTGATTTATTAAAGTAATTTAGGAGACTTATCCCATGAAAGTAATAATGAAACAAGATGTCGCCAACCTTGGCTACACCAATGATATCGTGAAGGTAAAGAACGGCTATGCCCGCAATTATCTTATTCCGAAGGGATATGCCATTACCTGCACCCCTTCCAGCGAAAAAGAACTCAACGAAACGCTGAAACAACAAGCCTTTAAAGCAGAAAAGCTTCGTAATGAAGCCGAAACCCTGGCCAAGGCCCTGGAAAACATTACCCTGAAAATCGGCGCCAAAGCCGGCACCACCGGTAAAATCTTTGGCTCGGTGAACAACCTCCAGATCGCGGAAGCAATCAAAGAACAGTACAAATACGACATCGACCGTAAACGCATCAGCGTCGACGGCGAATCCATTAAGGAAGTCGGTACCTATACGGCCAAAATCAACCTCCACAAAGACATTAAAGTGGATCTGAAATTTGAGGTCGTAGCTGAATAAGCTTTCGGATTAAACTTAACTGCAGAGCAAAGCTGTATACCCCCGGGTATACGGCTTTGCTTTTTTAATGAGCCTTCGTGTGACCCCATCGGTGTCTCATGAGGCCAACCGACTTGCATTCCGGGGATTTTTATTATTCTCACCTTTGACGAATTGCTGTTTCAGTTACGAAGCCTGAACTCCGAACTTCTATGGTGCAGCTATG
>CAZPDS010000163.1:0-3073 GCA_964585485.1 uncultured Bacteroidales bacterium | reverse complement strand
AAAAAAGCCCGTCGTTAAACGGGCTTTTTAAAATAAAGGTTACAACTTACCTTAAAAGTGTTACACTGCCGGCGTATTCATGTTTTTTGTTTGATTCGTCAGCAATACTGATCTGGTAAGTGTACACACCATCGGGTTGTCTCTTTCCGGAGTACATATCAGTACCATCCCAGCCCGCGTTGATGTCTTCGGTGTAGTAGAGCTCTTTGCCCCAACGGTCGAAGATGCGCATGACGTAGGATTCTGTGTTGATGCCAACACCCTGGGGACCGAACAGATCATTGATCAGGTCATCGTTAGGTGTGAAGGCATTGGGGATCCAGAACGCAAAGGCATCCCTTACGGTGATGGACTTGCTGGTGGAGTCAGAACATCCGTACTGATTGGAGACAATCAGGGTGATCAGGTATTCTCCGGCGGCACCGTAATCGTGCAGCGGGTTCTGAACCTGGGAGTAGTTGCTCATGTCGGAAGCCGGATCCCCAAAGTTCCAGTTCCAGGTGTTGGCGTTGGTTGAAAGATCCGTGAAGCTTACCTGGGGATTGTCGGTGGTGATGACGTCCGGATGTGCATTGAAGTCGGCCACCGGCACTGGATATACATTGATGGTCTCCGTGGTGCTCACATCACAGCCATCAATGCTTTGTGCGTTGAGGTTGACGATGTACGTTCCGTTTTCGTTGTAAATAAACGTCACGGAATTGTCGGTACTGGTCGCATTGTTGTCGCCCAGGTTCCAGGTCCAGGAGTTGTTCAGGATGTCGGCTCCGGGCACAAAGGTGAACTCCACTTCCAGGGGTTCACAACCTTGCTTGGGTGAAGCCAGGATGCTGATGTTGGGCAGGGTGCTAACGGTAACCACCGCTGATGCCGAGCCCGTGCAGCCTTCATTGCTTTCGCCGATGACGGTGTATACGGTCGTGGCGGTGGGCGTTGCGGTAACGATAGCTCCGGTAGCGGGGGATAGGGTTGCATCGGGCGTCCAGGTGTAGATGTCGCCACCGGCAGCCGTGAGGGTGGTGCTAAATCCCGGGCAGATGGTGACATCGGTAGGCGTTACGGTGATGGGGATGGTGGTGTTGACGGTCACCGTAACACTGGCCGAATTCGTGCAACCATTGGCAGTACCGGTCACAACATAGGTCGTGGTGGCCTGTGGCGTCGCCGTTACCGAGGTTCCGGTGGGGGCGTTCAGCGTAGCGGCCGGATCCCATGCGTAGGTGCTGGCTCCATTGGCCGTGAGTACAACGGAACGACCCAGGCAAATTTCAGGAGCCACGGGCGTTACCGATACCGTTGGTTGAGGATGCACGGTGATGTTCTGTGTGGTCAGGTTGCTGCAACCGTTGAGATCGGTATAAGAATAGGTGATCACAAAGGTTCCGGCTCCTGATGTCATCGGGTTAAAGTTCCCTCCGGCCACACCGGTACCACTGTAGAGACCGCCGGCCGGGCTTGCTGAGCTCAGGGTGATGGCCGGAGCGTTGATACAGATGTCGGCAAGAGTCGGGAAGTTCAGCGTGGGTAAGGGGTTGACGGTGATGGTGAAGGTTGCCGGTGTTCCGGAACAGCTATTGGCAGAGGGCGTCACGGTGATGGTTGACACCACGGGAGCGGTACCGTTGTTCGTAGCTGTGAAGGATGCAATGTTACCGGTTCCGTTGGCAGCCAGTCCGATAGAAGCATTGGAGTTGCTCCATACAAAGGAGGTTCCGCTGGTGGTGCTGCTAAAGTTGAGGGCGGGTACGGAAGCTCCGGTACACAGGGCCACGTTGGCCGGGACGGTCACATTGGGACTTGGGTTGACCGTGATGGTAAAGGAAGCGGGTGTGCCCGGACAAGCGTTGGCCGTCGGGGTCACGGTAATGGTACCGCTGATGGTAGCCGGAGTGGTGTTGGTGGCTGTGAAGGCGGCAATGTTACCGTTTCCGGCGGTAGCCATTCCGATGGCGCCATTGGTGTTGGTCCAGTCGAAGGAAGCACCCGGGGTGGCACTGCTGAAGGTGATGGCAGCCACGGAAGCCCCGTTGCAATAGGTGCCGTTGGAGGGTACGCTAACCGATGGTGTTGGGTTGACGGTGATGGTGTAACTCACCGGCGTTCCCGCGCAGGAGTTGGCCGAGGGAGTAACGTTGATGGTCGCCGTAACGGGCACAGTTCCTGTGTTGATGGCGTTGAAGCCCGGAATGTTGCCAGTACCGTTTCCGGCAATGCCAATGCTTGCGTTGTTATTGCTCCAGTTATACGTGGTTCCCGCCGTAGCGCTGGTAAAGGCACTCGCGGCCACGGGCGCACCGTTGCAGACGGTGATGTTGGCCGGGGTGCTCATCACCGGTGTTGGGTTGACGGTAATGGTGTAGGAGGACGGTGTCCCGGTACATCCGTTAGCCGACGGTGTCACGGTGATGTTGGCGGTAATGGGATCAGCCGTAGTATTGGTAGCGGTGAAAGCAGCGATGTTGCCAGTTCCACTGAGGGGAAGTCCAATGCTTGCATTGTCGTTGGTCCAGGCAAAGGAAGCCCCGGGCGTAGTACTGGTGAAGTTGCTTGCCGATACCGTGCTTGCGTTGCACAGGGTGATGTTGGCAGGAACGCTGACAATGGGCGTAGGATTAACCGTGATCACCATGGTCTGTGCGGCGCCGGTACAACCGTTGGCCGAAGGGGTAATGGTGATGGTTCCACTGATGGGCAAAGCCGTGGTATTGCTTGCGGTAAAGGCGGAAATATTGCCCGTTCCGGCAGTAGCTAATCCAATGGCTGTGTTGGAGTTGGACCAGCTGTAGGAAATACTGGCGGCCGGTGTTCCGGACAGTACGGTTGCGTTCACGGCGGCACCATTACAAACGGCGAAGTCGGCGGGATCTGTCACCACCGGGGTGGGGTTGATCACGATGGTAGCATCGTCGCTGGTGGCGGCACACCCACCGGCAGCAGCAATGCTGTTGGTGATGGTGTAGGTTCCTGCCGTGCTGGCGGAAAGATCCACCACGCCACTGATTGGGTTAATGCTCAGACCGGCGGAGGAACTGAATACGCCGGCGCTGGCGCCCGGTCCAAACAGGGGAGCGGG
>CAZPDS010000162.1:0-3180 GCA_964585485.1 uncultured Bacteroidales bacterium | reverse complement strand
GATGACATTCTTGGCGGGGGATTGCAGCAGGCCAATGATATCACCGATAAGTTCGTTCTTGGTTTTCAGCGTAGCCAGTACGTCAAGTTGATCGGCGCCCACAAAGGTCATTTCCTGAACATACGCACCTTTGAAAAGGGGTTTTTCAGCGTTGGCACTTTTGCGGAATTCCTTGATCATTTTGGCGGGGGTATTTCCTGACTCGCACAGCATGATGGCGGTAGGTCCAACCAGTACACTGTACAATTCGCTTAAGTCCTTGCCTGATTTCTCCATTGCCTTGCGCAGCAGGGTATTCTTCACCACGGTGAGTTTAATTTCCCTTTTGAAGCAAAGACGGCGGAGGGCGTTGGTTTTTTCAACGTTCAGGTCGCCGATATCGGTAATATAAATGTTATTGCTAGCCTGCAGCTGTTCTGCCAGGGAGTCGATAACCTGATTTTTTTCTTCTATTCTCATAATGACTCAATCTCTGGTTCTAAAACATTTAATTTACGTTATGCCACAGACCTTGGATCGATCTGGATGCCCGGGCTCATGGTGCTGGACAAATAGATGCTTTTCACATAGGTACCTTTGGCGGAAGAAGGCTTAAGGCGGGAAATCGTTTGAAGCAGTTCGTTGGCATTATCCACAATTTTTTCAGGGGCGAAGGAAACCTTTGCCACCGAGGTATGGATGATACCAAACTTGTCTACTTTAAAGTCAATTTTACCGGCTTTTACGTCAGTAACAGCTTTCCCGACTTCCATGGTAACCGTTCCGCTTTTGGGGTTCGGCATGAGTCCACGGGGTCCAAGAATGCGGCCCAACGCACCTACTTTAGGCATGACACTGGGGGTCGTGATAATCACGTCCACATCGGTCCAGCCTTCCTTGATTTTCGCGATGTACTCGTCGAGGCCGTAGTAGTCAGCACCGGCGTTCTTGGCTTCGTCCACCTTATCGGGTGTGCAAAGTACCAGCACGCGCACGGTTTTGCCCGTTCCATGGGGAAGGGTAACAATACCCCGGACCATTTGGTCGGCTTTTCTGGGGTCTACGCCCAGACGGATATCGAGATCTACAGAAGCGTCAAATTTCGTATAGCTGATCCCTTTGATAAGCTCGGCGGCTTCGGCCAGGGAGTATACTTTGCTGCTATCTACTTTTTGTAAGGCTTCTTTTCTCTTTTTCGTCAACTTGGCCATTGTTCTTTTCTTAATTGATTTACTCCTGATAAAATAATCACTACTCCTGGAAAGGAGCGGTGCCGGTAACGGTTACGCCCATACTGCGGGCGGTTCCTGCCACCATTTTCATAGCTGATTCAAGGGTAAAAACATTCATATCAACCATTTTGCCTTCCGCAATCGACTGTACCTGTTCCCAGGTCAAACTCGCGATTTTGTTACGGTTGGGTTCGGGTGATCCCTTTTGTTTTTTAACTGCTTCCAGTATTTGAACAGCTACAGGGGGAGTTTTAATGATGAAGACAAAGGACTTGTCCTTGTAAACCGTGATAATGACCGGAATTAATTTGCCGGCTTTATCCTGGGTACGGGCATTGAACTGTTTGCAAAACTCCATGATATTCACACCCTTGGCACCCAAAGCGGGGCCTACTGGTGGGGAGGGGTTTGCAGCTCCACCTTTGATTTGTAATTTAATAAGTCCACTGATTTCTTTTGCCATGTTTCTGGAATTTAAGCGTTTTGTAGCTTCAGTCGTTAATTATTCCTTTTCTACCTGTACGAAGCTGAGTTCAAGCGGGGTTTTTCGTCCGAAGATTTTCACCATCACTTTCAGTTTCTTTTTCTCTTCGTTCACTTCTTCGATGACACCTGTAAAACTGTTGAACGGGCCATCGATAACGCGTACGCTTTCGCCCACGATGAACGGATCGCTTATTTCTTCACCTTTTTCCGCAAGTTCGTCCACTTTTCCCAAAATACGGTTCACTTCAGCGGGCCGTATCGGAATGGGTTCGCCCTGGGATCCTAAGAATCCAAGTACGCCCGGGACATTTTTCAACACATGGGCTACCTCGCCAACCAGTGCAGCTTCGACAAGCACGTAACCCGGAAAGTAATTCCGGTCTTTGCTGATCTTTTTTCCTTTCCGCACCTGATAAACCTTTTCGGTGGGAATGAGCACTTGTGAAACATAGTCGTTCAATTGCAGCCGGCTTACTTCGCTCTCGATATACTCCTTGACTTTCTTTTCCTTACCGCTAATCGCCCTGACTACATACCACTTTTTGACAATATCGCTCATAGTTGAATTCCCTGCTTAGGGATGAAGATTAATTAATCCTTTAAAAAAAATGCTCCGCTTGTTCTTACAGATTATAGAACAATTGAAGCAGGTTGCTAAACGTAAGATCCATCAGAAGCACCACCAAAGCGATGATGAGGGAAGCAATGGAAACAACGATAGCACTATTTTGCAGCTCACTAAAAGTAGGCCATGATACTTTATGCCAAAGTTCGTCGTAACTTTCTTGTATGTAATTCTTTATTTTTTTGAACATCGGTCATTTTATTAGGGCACGGGTGGAGAGACTCGAACTCCCAGCCAATGGTTTTGGAGACCACTACTCTACCAATTGAGCTACACCCGTTCGAAGGTTTTTTTTAGACAAACATGGCATCCCGGTCACAAGCCGGGACGCCACGCTGTAGAATAACGGTATTAGTCAAGAATTTCAGTAACCTGACCAGCACCAACGGTACGACCACCTTCGCGGATAGCAAAACGGAGGTTGAGGTTCATAGCCACGTCGGCGATCAGTTTTACTTCGATGCTCAGGTTGTCGCCCGGCATAACCATCTCAACGCCCTCGGGGAGGAAAATCTCACCGGTAACGTCGGTGGTGCGGAAGTAGAACTGGGGACGGTACTTGTTGTGGAAGGGCGTGTGACGGCCACCTTCTTCTTTCTTGAGGATATAAACTTGCGCCTTGAAATGTTTGTGAGGCTTGATCGTGCCGGGTTTGGCAATAACCATACCCCTGCAGATCTGATCCTTGTCGATACCACGCAGCAGCAGACCGGTGTTGTCACCAGCTTCACCACGATCCAGAATCTTACGGAACATCTCAACACCTGTTACAACGCTCTTCAGCTTATCAGCTTCGAAACCCAGAATTTCGACCGGGTCGCCGGAGTTGATAACACCTGTTTCAATTCTTCCGGTAGC
>CAZPDS010000161.1:0-3244 GCA_964585485.1 uncultured Bacteroidales bacterium | reverse complement strand
ATTGTAGGCATCCTGCACCGTTGAATTTTCAATTTCAATCTTTGCGTTGCTGTCGGTTATATATATCCCATCCCACATAAAAGCACAACCTGCTTTAACTGTTCGGTATTTAATTGTAAAGGTAAATGGGGGGTTTACCACAATTTTTGCCTCGGGACCCATAAAAATGTTATTTCCGGCGGCAACCGTAATGTCGTTGTTTATTGTAATTGTTCCGTTCAAAACAGTGGGGCTTCCGATGAAAATGCTGTCATTCGAAATAACAGTGTCGTTGATGTAAGCGTTTTTTCTGTTAACGCAGCAGTTCCAGATTTTAACCGAATCAAGCCGGTTGCACTGGCTTACAGTGTCAACACTCGCAAGGTACATCCAGACATAACCGGCCGGTTCAAGTAAATCCCATAATTGATTCCAATGAATGTTTATTTGTTGGCCTTGCGTTGGGAAGTCATTGCTGTACGTTGTGTCAGAAAGGGTCCACTGATATGCCGTATTGGGTCGCGGATTTGCAATCTGATAGGAGGTGAATAAATCGCAATTATTTCTGTTTCCCAGGATGCCTGACGGGGGAAGTTCAGGAAGAACAAAAACGGTATCACTAATCTGACAAACGTTATTGTAGGTTAAGGTATAAACCGTTGTTGTTGCCGGACAAACACTTATTACGTGCGCGTTGTCCTGATCCAACAGAGAGGTGTCAATGGGAAGTGATGACCACAGCGGGTCAAACACCTCAGTGGCATCCAAAACGGCATAGCCACCGTAGCAAATTGAATCGGGCAGGGGCGAAATATCAACGCTGTCCTGATATAATGAAACATCATCAATATAATAATAGGCATCTTTGCTGTAATGGGTTGGATGTGGTTCAAGGGCTGTGGGGTCAATCATAACACATTTCGATCCGTAGGGTTCGAAATTTCCAAGTGTCAGGTAGTCATAGTTCATTTGTGCAACAAATGAAACCTGAAACATGTACCAGTTGTTGTTTTTAATTTTCAAATTCGGATCGTAGTCAGCATCGGTGCTATCGCTTGAAATACCAAATACCTGAGCATTGGATGGAGGAGTTATTCGGCCTGTCAATTCATGGCCCTCGTAATAATAATAGGGCTGACATTGTCGCCCCATTGAAAACATTACACTTAGAGGAGATGCGTAAGCTGAGTTTTCTGAAAGGCTGTAATAGAAACGAAGAGTGTAGCTGGAGCCTTGGACTAATGGGGTTTCCAGTCTTTGGTTGAGGTATTCTTTATAATCAAGAGGTGCGTAATTGTTTATATCGCTACGGGTGTTGTAGGAATATATTCCGGCATATGCCTGACTTGGGCTTCCCGATGAATGAGATTGCTGATACCCGTGGTGATTCGATGGAACATCACAACTAAAAAAAATGGTAGTGTCGAAATCTGAATTAAAATAATCCGGAGTTCCTTGATCTACCATACATAAGTCATCGATTGTTGCGCATGTGCTAAAGTCACCAATATCTTTATTCCAGCAATAGACAGCATGCGATATCATCGAAATATTATTTATACTGCCCTCATAACTTTCAAAATTTCCATTGCATATCATATCGCACAATTCGTCGGGCATGGAACATAGAGCCGGGCTATTCAGGTAGTTTCTAACGTTAACCATTTTGTTTTTACTCCCGATCGGCACTCCGTCATTGTATACGGCTACAAGCGAAATGGTATAGTTCCCGGGTTGAGTGTAGGTAAATGCCTTCGGTAAAAAACTATTTGTGGTGTCAGACACTCTAACAGGAATATTGTCTGCCAAATCATTGAAATATTCGATCGTCCAGATGAAATGACTGGTCGTTGTATCTATGTTTACAGAAAGATTTGTAAAAATAACTTCTTTCCCGCAAATTGCCGTATCGGGTGTAATGTTGAAATCAACGGTCGGGGTTTGGGCAAGCATACTGGAGGAGGAAAGCAGCAGGAAAATGGCCGAAATAATCGCAGCACGCCAGCTTTTAAAGCCTTTAATCGTGGCCCTGGGTTCGCTTGTTTGAGATTTCGAAAATGCGGCTTTTGAGCCACATTCATTTATTAATTCATGGGGGGGGGGGGTATATTTTAACATAGTAGACGATTTTTTATGGCAAATTGCCTGTCTTATTGTGTTTGCTGATTTTTATAATAAAATGCAGGATGCAATGCCTATGAATAAAGCAAAAATATGTGTTATGATCTGATTCGAATAGTCGATCGGTTAAAATAACAAATATTTAACTCGTGATTCAGTACACCCCTGATATCACATTCTGTTCTGATTGCGATAATGGATTGAAACTGTGTGGAGGCGGGAAATTACGAATGAGGAGGATGAGGGGTCCCGAATTTCATTTTTCGTATGGACCACGCAATCAGACCCGCGCCCGCCACGATGAATGGAATGCTCAGCCATTGCCCCATGTTAAGCGTCATGCTTTGCTCAAACGGCATTTGATCGGTTTTGATAAATTCAATGATAAAGCGGGCCATGAAGATGATGGTGAGCAGGAGTCCGGTGAAGAGGCCGTGCTGGTTTTTGGCCGGGTCCCGGCGCCACAGCAGGTACAACAGCACACTAACGGACAGGTACACCAGGGCTTCGTATAGCTGGGTGGGATGGCGGGGCACCAGGCCGGCAGCGGGATTCTCTGCAAACACAAAGCCCCAGGGCAGGCTGGTGGGTGTGCCGTAAATTTCCGAGTTCATCAGGTTGCCGACGCGGATCAGGGCCGCGGTAACCGGGACGACAACGCACAGACGGTCGAAAAGCCAGATGAGATTGACGCGGTAACGATACCAGAATATGAACAGGGCCACGATGATCATCAGCGTGCCGCCGTGACTGGCCAGGCCGCCCTTCCACACCATCAGGATCTCGACGAGGTGATGCCGGTAGTACGCCCATTCATAAAAGAATACATGACCCAGCCGCGAGCCGATGAGCACGGCCAGAAAGATATAAATGGTAAGGATGTCGAGCAGGGCAATTTTTTTTCTTTCGGTTTTAAAGATATAATACATGAACAGGTAGGAGAGCGTAAAGCCCAGCATAAACAGGAAGCCATACCATCCCAGTGAAAAATTTCCGATGGAAAAAATGTAGGGCGAAGCCTGCCAGATAACATAGAGTGTTGTCATACCTTGTGCGTAAACTGCAAAAGTACTTCATTTCATCTTGTGCCTCCGGCCGGGCTGAAATGTTTTGGGCGTATCTTTGCAAAAAAATTAAGCGTGTT
>CAZPDS010000160.1:0-3246 GCA_964585485.1 uncultured Bacteroidales bacterium | reverse complement strand
AATATTGGAATACTCTTAATTAATTTTTCATATCCTTCATCAAAATCATCCATTGATATCTTTATTTTATGGATATTTTTTTGTTTTATTTCAGACATTAATTTTAAATATTCATTTTGCTGATTAACACTACTATCTATACTAAAAGCTTGATATCCATGATGTTTTCTTTTTAATCTTTTTTCATAAATATTAGTATCTTTTAAATAAAGTACTACAAAATATATATTAAAATCTAAAGCAGACATTTTTTTTACTAATCTTTTATATATATCTTCAAATAAATAGTCTTTATATCCTAATCTACAATAAACTTCTTCAGTAAAAAAAGTTCTATCAAATATTAAATTTAATTTAGTATCTTCCAAAGATTCCATGTAGTTAATAAGACCTAAATACATTGTTTTATTTTTTTCATAACCTGTAATACTTTTATCTTTTATTCCTGTTAAGCGATAAAGATTAGATGAAGCCAAATTTTCTCTAATAAAATTTGCCATCGTACTTTTTCCTACACCTTGTGGTCCTTCTATAATAATTATATTTCCTCTATCTTTCATACTACTCCTCCACAATACTTTTCAAATCTTTTTTTATTTCTAATATATCATTCTTTTTAGAAATTAATATTATTTTATTTTTTATTTTATATAAATGTAATTTTTCTTCATAAAATTCTAATTTCTCTATAGATTCTTTTATCCTTTTATGTATAGCGTTTCTACTAACTTTATTGTTCTCTGCTATCTCAGATAAAGATAAATTATTACAATAATATTCCTCAAAATATTCTCTTTCTTTTTTAGTTAATAATTCTCCATAAATATCATATAAATAATTATAATAAATTGTTTTATCCATATTACATCATATCCTTAAATAAACCATATATATAATTTTCAATATCAAATGGTTTTAAATCTGTTTCTTTTTCTCCAAGTCCTATAAATTTTACAGGAATATTTACTTCTTCTTTTATAGCAAGAACTATTCCACCTTTAGCAGTACCATCTAATTTAGTTAATACTATTCCAGTTAAGTTTGTAATACTTTTAAATTCTTTAGCCTGACTTATTCCATTCTGACCTGTAGTAGCATCAATAATTAATAATGTTTCCTGAGGGGCATTAGGTATATGACTTCCAATTACTTTATTTATCTTTTCTAATTCTTTCATTAAATTGACTTTATTCTGTAATCTACCTGCAGTATCTACTAAAACTATATCAACATTTTCTTCTTTAGCTTTAACTAATCCATCATATATTACTCCTGCAGCATCACTATTTTCTTTCCCATAGAATAAAGAATTCGTTCTCTTAGACCATTCTTCTAATTGAAGATAGGCTCCTGCTCTAAAAGTATCTCCAGCAATTAACATTACTTTTTTACCTTCGTTAATATATTTATAAGCTAGTTTACCAATAGTAGTAGTTTTTCCTACTCCATTTACCCCTACTACTAATATTACAGTAGGTCCTTCATTATTAATATTTATTTTATCACTTAATACTTCATTATTAACATATATTATAAATAATTCATCCACTATTACTTCATTTAAAAACTTAGTATCATTAATATTTTCTTCTTTTACTCTTTTTCTTAATCTTTCAATAAAAGAAAGTACTGTTTTAACACCAATATCTGCCATTATTAAAATATCTTCTAATTCTTCAAAATATTCTTCATTTACTTTAGTATATTTTATACCTAAGAAGTTTAATTTAGATATAAATTCATTTCTAGTTTTCTCTAATCCTTTGTCATATGCTTTCATTTCATCAGAATTGGTTTGTTTTTTACTAATAATTGTTTTAATTTTATCAAATAATCCCATAAAAACATCCCAACTTTCATAATAAAAGTATATCATAAACCTTTACATTTTGTTAAATATTTTGTATAATTATTAAGTCATTTAACTTTTATGAAAATTTAATTATAAAAAAGAAAGGAAAATTTATGAAAAATTTTAATGATGCAACAAAAGTAGTTGCTTTGGGTGGACTTGGTGAAGTAGGAAAAAACATGTATTTAATAATGCATGGTCAGGAAATCTTAATTATAGATGCTGGAGTTATGTTCCCTGAAGATGAATTACTAGGAATAGATTATGTTATACAGGATATAACTTACTTAAAACAAAATGAAAATAAAATTAAAGGGTTAATTATAACTCACGGTCATGAGGATCATATAGGAGGTATTTCTTTTCTATTACAAAATATAAATATTCCAGTAATATATGCTTCTAAAATTGCTGCTGATTTAATTAATAAAAAATTAGAAGATAGAGAAATGAAATATGACAGAATAAAAGTATTTGATAAAGATACTCATATTAAAACAAAACATTTTGAGATAGAATTCTTTAATGTTACACACTCTATTCCAGATGCTTTTGGTATAGCTATACACACCCCTAACGGAATAATATTATCAACTGGAGATTTTAAAATAGACTTAACACCTATAGGACCTGTATCTGATTTACATAAAATAGCTAAATTCGGTGATGAAGGTGTGAAACTATTAATGAGTGATAGTACTAATGCTATTGAACAGGGCTTTACAAATAGTGAATCAATAGTAGATGAGGCTTTAGGAGATATATTCAGTAAACATTTAGGAAGAATTATCATAGCAACTTTTGCTTCTAATATGTATAGAGTAAAACATATTATCGAAACATGTAAAGAACATGGAAGAAAAATATTAATATTTGGAAGAAGTATGGAAACAACTGTTGAAATAGCCCTAGCAAATCAACTTATAACAGATAAATCTATATTTATAGATACTAATCAGGCTAAGGATCTTAAAAATAATGAAATATGTATACTTTGTACCGGTTCTCAAGGGGAACCTTTAGCAGCTTTATCTAGAATAGCTAACGGAAGTCATAAACAAATATCATTATTACCAAATGATTTAGTAATATTCTCTTCTAGCCCTATTCCAGGAAATAGAGTAAGTATTAACAGAATTATAAATAAACTATATCTTAAAGGAGTTAAAGTATATACTAATACTGAATTATCTGATCTTCATGCATCTGGACATGGTAAAAGCGAAGAACTTAAACTTATATTAAGATTAGCAAAACCTAAATATTTTATGCCAATGCATGGTGAATACAGAATGTTAAAAGCTCATGCTGATTTAGGAATAGAATGTGATATTCCTAAAGAAAATATATTTATTTTAAAGAATGGTGATATCTTAAATCTAACTAAAGATGAG
>CAZPDS010000159.1:0-3336 GCA_964585485.1 uncultured Bacteroidales bacterium | reverse complement strand
ACTTTGTCGGCCTTCATGCTTCCCAAATCGAGGGTGAATTCGCCCCTGGCGGGATTGGGGTATATGCTGATCAGGCTGTTTTCAGCTTCCTGTACCGATACGGTTGTCAGCACCAGCGATTGCGTGCTGAAGACCTCACCGCAACTGTTGGTCACCGTTAGTTTCACGGTGTAACTTCCATCGCTGGCGTAGGTGTGTGTTGGGTTGACATCGGTGCTGGTAGCGCCGTCGCCAAAGTCCCACAGATAGGAAACAGCATTGGTGGACGTATTGGTGAAGTTCACCGTAAGCCCGGCCGAACTGGCGGTAAAGGCGGAGGTAGCCAGTGCTTTGATTTCGGCGGTGGCTGCCACGCGGCCGCTGGTGCAGCTTTGCGGTTGCACTACCCAATTGTAGAAGAAGTAGTAATAGTCGTATTCAAAGCCAGACGCCGTGCCACGTTTCAGCGAGGCCACTCCGGGAATCGTATACGGATAACTGCAGGCCTCGCTGTTACGGTACATATTGGGTGAAGCGGGTCCCAGGAAGCGCAGACCGGTATCGGCCGGGATGGACCAGTTCATGTTCACGGTATTGAGACCGGCGGTCAGCGTTACGCTTTTGGTTAGTAAGGTGGTGCCGGCGGCGTTTTTCAGTGTCAGTGTTTTAGTGCCGGCGGCGGCCGAATTGATCTGCACGCTCACCAGGGTAAACGGCTGAAAGGCGTCGAAGACGATACCGTGAATCGTCGTGCCGTTATAATTACTGCCACCAGAGCTGGTACGGGCATCGCCCACGTTTTGTGGGGAAGGACTTTCCTGATTCTCGGCGTAGTAGGTGGTCGTTGTACTTAGTACCGGCGTGGTATAAGATGCTCCGGTGTAGAGCAGGTTTCCTCCGGTTTGGGCATCGTACCAGTTGATGGTGCCGGTTCCGTTGGCGCTGAGAGTAACGCTGCCACTACCGCAGGAGGCACCATCGGTGGTGGACGGAAGAGCAGCCCCCAGGTTGATGAAAGAGGTTTTGGTTTCCGTAGCATTGCCGCACGCACCGGCGCTGGATGTCAGCACCACCGTGTAGTTTCCCAGGGTGGTGTAAGTATGCGAGGGGTGTTGGTCGGTGCTGGTGCTGCCGTCGCCGAAATCCCAGGTCCAGCTCTGTGCGTTGGCGCTGGTGTTGGTAAAAGCGATGGTGACAGGTACGGAGCAGGACGAAGTCTGCGCGGCGCTGAAGTTGGCGACAACCTCCAGATCATTCACCGTAAAGGATTTTGTAAAGCCGTCGTTGGCGGTGTTCTGGTCGGTATTGCCGTTGGGACTGGAAGTGCGGGCGGTGAAACTGTGCGATCCGGCCGTGGTGGTAAAAGCTGGAAGGGTGATATCCACTGAGGCCATGGAGGCAAGATTGCCCGTCCAGGTGTAGGTGGAGGGAGCTTGTGCATCTAGATAATATTCAATACTGACAGTAGTAAGGTTTGTGGTGCCCATGTTGGTCAGGGTGACCGCCGGGCTGACGCTGATACCGCTACAGTTGTAGGTTGCTGAGGGCGAGCTAATGCCGGCGATGGACGCATCGCGTGCAAAACTGGGGGCCATTACGTAAACGCTACCAAGATAGGGTCTGTAGTTGAAGGCTGTTCCGCATACCGTGATGGTGTCGATCTGCGTAAGTGCGGGGAAAGCAATGGTTACGGTCCCGCCGTTCACAATTCCGGTTCCCAGGATAGCTTTGTTCATGCTAAGGCAGATCAGTGCGCCTTCGGTGTTGCAACTGAGGGTAAGGCTGGAGGCCCCGATGTTCAGATTTGCCGGGTGCGTTACGGTCATGCTGGCCGGGTTATCGGTACGCACCATCAGTGAGGGGTCACCAAAAATCGTCCAGGTATCCGTCATGGCAAAATCAGAATAGGTATCATTCATTTTAAAAATGCCGTTTACCGATAATCCGCCGAACGTCCGTTTGATATTATTAGAATACGATTCAACCAGAATATCGACCATTTCATCTTGAGCTTCCATTGGTGGCGCCCAACTTTGGTTGATGGTCGACATGATCGTGGCTACAGCGCCGGCGGGTTGGCCATTATAGGTGTGCCTTAGCCAGGCTTCGGCAAAACAGGTTTGCCCGACGAAATTTCCGTTCACACAGGCAACCGACCAGATGAAGGGCTGAACGTCGGTATTGGTAAGAGATGCGATATTGGTATTGCTGAATCCAGTGGTCACAAAGTAGGTGTCGGATCCATGTCCGCAGTAATTGATGATGCCTGCGCCATTGTTGAGCTGTGTTGATACCTGGGCAGCGGTGGCATCTCCGGAGGCATCAACCCCGCCCTGACTACCGTCGAAGAGTTCCGCCCGTGTGTCGTATGTAAAGCCAAGCAAATCCGTAAGGATATTACGCATATGACCATAGTCGTATTCACTGTCATCACCTGTTCCCTCATCGGATGCAATGCCCACTGCGTGGTTAAATTTTCCCGTGGAGGTGGAAGGATTTTTTTCGTAATTAACGGAGCGGGTAACCTGGGTGGTGACATGGGCGACGGTCTCGGCTGAAAAGCGTCCGACCAGAATTTCCTGATACTTATCGTTGCCCGTGATGTAGCCGTAGGTTGGGTCTGAATCACCGCTGGATGTTGCGTTGGTTGGAATCTGTGCGGCGTCGCCCACGAGCAGTAGAAACGTAAGTCCGTTGGTGTTGTAGTAATTGGTGACGTAATTTTTAATGGCTGTAGCGGTGGTGCCAACGGTTGATACATCAACTAATTGAGTCGGCATTCCCTTGGTGATTTTCCAGTCCACAAACGGCTGCATGGCCGACATAAACGAGCTGTAGCAAAGGATCAGCATGTTCCCGTTTTCCCCGACAGGGGTATACTTATGCTGATTTTGAAAGTTGAGGAATTGATGACGATAAATGTCGGCGAATTCAGGATCAAAGGAGGTGAGCGCTTTGGTTCGTTCCAGCACATTGTTGTTACTAATACCGTTCTGCACAACGTTTACCGAGATATTGGTGTACACGCGCAGGACTTTCGTTACAGGGTTGTATTGAAACGGATAAAAGACCACGGTTTGTCCACGGAGGTCGCGGAGTATAAACGGATCTTTAAGGGATGCCAGGGTGCCGGGGAAGAATCCGTCGGTTGAGTAGGAGGAGCCAAAGGTATACGGCACCGTAGCGGGATCAATATCCCGGGTGAAATTCCCTTTGGATGGGGCGACCTCCACGTTCTGATAATCCACGTAATTAGACTGTGTAATGTTCACTTCCATGTGGGCATTATCAGGAATAATCAGCGTGGCGGTTATCTTTGGCAAGTCAGGAGCCCCGGCCTCGAGCATGCGGGTGGCG
>CAZPDS010000158.1:0-3338 GCA_964585485.1 uncultured Bacteroidales bacterium | reverse complement strand
CCTTCCCCCATCCGGGGGAAGGGTGCCCGCTGCGCTGATATGCTGCCTTGCGGCGCAGGCAACGCCATGCAGGTAATATACCTTCTTCGTGCGCCGGGCATTCCGCGGGGGGCATCGTTTCTACCCAAAGTGAGCGCATCCGGCGCAGGAAGCGGGCTGCAAGTTACCACGGTGTATCGAATAAAGACGCACGGCGTGCGTCTCGGCGAATAACCTGACAAGATAACAGCAGATGCCGTCGTAGGATTTGCTGTTGGTTGGCTTGCCTGTATGAAAATTACTCCTTTACAAACTTGCCCTGTCCGATTCGGACTCCTTCAGAATAGACGGAATACAGGTAAATGCCAGGACGAAGGGCCGAGATATCGATACGGTTTTCAGGCTTTGTAAGTACCTGCCGGAGGCAACTGCGGCCTCTTTGATCATGGATGGTGATTTCCGCCTCACGAACCTGCTCCATCATTATATTGATGAAATTATCCGTTGGATTTGGATAAAGTGTAAGTTGGCGCAACGGCAAAGCGCCCTCCGTATGCAAACCGTAGGGAGAGTTGCCGTACTTGTCGAATTTGATTAGCAGGACATCCGTCTTCTTTGTTGGAAAGGTACGCCAATCCCAATAGACATAAGCAACCAGACAGCCGCCATCGGGGGTAGCCGCAATCCTGCAAGCAAGGTAATTGGCGTCATAACCGAGGTATTTCTGCCAGATAATAGTGCCCGATGAATCCGACTTAGCGACATCCATCCAATTATCATACGGCGCAAAGGGATCGTCATAACCTGAAATCCCACAATAAAAAAGAGTGTCGAATGTATAAAAATCCAAAAAGTCATAAACAGGGCAAGCCTCCTCCTCCCCGATCTTGCCGAATGCAAGCGTGTCGAGATATTCTCCACCTTCCGTTAACTTGTATATTGCGCTATACATGTCATTTCCCGGGGGTGGACCATTCATCAAAATTCCACCTGCAGCAAAAAACGTATTGGGACCATATTGTATTAAATGATTAAAACCAGACGGGATTCTCTCCGGCAATGTATCTCTTACACCGAAATTGTAGTCAAGACGTATCGCCCAGTTTGAGCCCGAAAAAATATAACTGCTATCACCCGCGGTTTCGGCTATTCCAGCGAAATCGCCCTCTTCATGATCAATTTGCTTCTTTTTAAGTACATCAAGAAGCGGCGTAATTTCATATAAACAATAATGATTTGAGAAAACATTATCTATTCGTTGCTTGGTCATTACCAAAACATTTCCCAATTTATTAACTAAAAATTTATTAATGCTTATATGATCCGCTATCGAATCTATGATCCTCGGATTAAAAGAGAAATTTACCGAACTCATATAGCTAATCCACAAATAATATAATGAATCTCTTTTATAGGTACCGGCTAAAAACAAACTATCATTTACATCTATCAACCTATAACCAAAACTTGACGAATTACCCAGATCTCCAAGAAATGCACTATCAATAACATCACCTGTATTTTCATCCAATTTATACAAAATATATTGATAGTCTGCTTCAGATGGCCTATCATCAAGGCAAAGTAAGTAATGAGCGTCATTGTACTCAAAAAGTTTTAAAACAGACCCCCTTTCATTAAACGAAAATCGGTGTAAATAGGAAACATCCTGAGAAATAGCCCGGCTAAACAGAAGAGCTATCAGGCAAAAGAAAAAGATTTTAAATTTCATGATTTTTTGTATTTAGGCGGGACGCATTTACTCGTCCCGCCATTGACAACATCATCCTACTCTTCCATGTCAATATTTGCGACATCACAAGTCGCCCACCTCGTCCAGTGAAACGATAAATATTCATTTGGATCTTCACTCCACTCAGAGGCATCTATTGCACCCATATCCCACAAATACACAACTCTGTTTGAATTATTCCATAAGTCAACAAAATAACGGTACATATACCGATTACCCTGTAAATATTCGTTTAACTCAGCATAATTAAGACAATCATGAGGAAAGTATCCGCTCCATATTTTATTCTGTGCTCCCCACTGTGTATAGATACCTAATTCAGTATCCCAATACCATCTATCATAATTTTCATAATTCTCCGCATGAAAATTATATAAAACACCATATATGGCTGGGGCGTAGATACCCCGCCGGAACGTATGACGGTTTATTAACCTCCATGCTGCAGGAGAATACGCGCTGGTAAAACAAGATTCATCATAAATTGCTTGCGCGTAGACTGGATATTCAAACAGCCAACTTTCGGGTTCATAATAGGCTACCCGTCCTCCAATATATTTATCGATCCTGAAATAGGCCATCTCCTCATCGAGGGCATACAAGGTGACGTTAATTGCGACAAGTTCTCTGCCTTCGGGCAGTGTCGTCGCAAAATCATCAACAGCAACGGCATTGGCCAGCAAATCTTTGCCATCCAGGACAGGGATCTCTTCAATTATATCGTCGATTTTTATTTCAATAAACAAGCTATCTTCGGAATCGGGATACACCGTAGAGTCACAAACATTATTGTATAAATAGTTGATTGATGTCTCCATTTGAAAAATGGCAAAATCCACAGGCCGGTCGGGGAATGACTGATTCGGGTTCTTCGTATAGGCCTCCATCTCGTCCAGAAAACCATGAATATTGACGGCAAACTGATCCATATCGGGGTTATACGTATTAAAGGTATCCACTGCCGGTTCGATTTGCAGTTTGGAGATGATTGCCTGATTTCCGCTGCCCACAGAAGATGACATTGGGTTTGATTTTTTACACGAGGAAAAAAATACCGAAATCGAAATCAAAAAACAGATACCCGCAAAGGCAGCCATCCGAAATCTGGTTTCAAATTTATTGAATTTATGCATCATTTGTATACTAATTTTATTTTTAGATACTTTTCATTACCTCACCTTCCACTTTCGCAGTCCGGTTTTTCTCCATAACGCATTGCTGCTGCGTATAGAACAATTTTTCATTGAAAACGTGTACTATAGGGGAATTTTTTTATTTTTGCTTAGCCTCCTTCGACAGGTAAAACATCCTTATTTGTGCACAGTCGCATAGCATGCGTCTCAAGTCACAAAAGCGTTTCGAATTTCGAATAGCGCTTCCAACAAATTTAAAATTTACAATATATTCGATACGTTCTGCCTTCCGGTACTTTCAGCCCCCATCCCCGGCCCTTCCCCCATCCGGGGGAAGGGTGCCCGCTTCGCCAACATTCTGCTTTCCGGCACAAGATACGGGGTGCAAAACGGCTTGCGTATAGCGTGTGCGCGGGGTCCGTCAAAACCGCGGGGCAGCGCTGGCGTGAATCAAAAAGGCGGTGCAAATCAGC
>CAZPDS010000157.1:0-3344 GCA_964585485.1 uncultured Bacteroidales bacterium | reverse complement strand
AATGCCTCTATCTTTGCATTGGGTATCATGCCCTACATCTCGGCATCTATCGTGGTGCAGTTGCTGGGTATGGCTATCCCGTATTTCCAGAAACTGCAGAAAGAAGGGGAAAGCGGCCGCAAAAAGATAAACCAGATTACACGTTACCTCACCGTTCTTATTACCGCTGCTCAGGCCCCCGCTTATATCGGAAACCTTATCAGTCAAATGCCTTCCCAAGGCGTCTATCCGTTTATGCCGGAGGTGTCCCCCGGAACTTTCTTCTGGATTTCTTCGGTCATTATTCTGGTAGCCGGTACTATGTTCGTGATGTGGCTCGGTGAACGTATCACCGACAAAGGAATTGGTAATGGTATTTCCATGATCATTATGATCGGTATCATTGCCCGTCTCCCGTCCTCCCTCTTTGCTGAATTTATTTCCCGCATGGAAGAACAGGGCGGAGGCCTGGTGGTCTTTGTCGTCGAATTGATCGTCCTGGTCCTCGTTGTGCTGCTGTGTATCCTGCTCGTGCAAGGTACCCGCAAAATCCCGGTACAATATGCCAAACGTATCGTGGGCAACAAGCAGTACGGTGGCGTGCGCCAGTACATCCCCCTCAAAGTGAATGCTGCCGGCGTTATGCCGATCATCTTCGCTCAGGCCATCATGTTTATCCCCATTACCCTGGCCGGATTTTCGGATAGCCAGTCGGTGGGCGCTTTTGCCGCTGCTTTCGCCGATTTTAACGGATTCTGGTACAACCTCACCTTCGCGGTGATGATCATCCTGTTTACCTATTTCTATACCGCCATCACCATCAACCCTACGCAGATGGCGGAAGATATGAAGAAAAACGGCGGTTTTATCCCCGGTATCAAACCCGGAAAGAAAACAGCTGAGTTCATTGATAATGTGATGTCGCGTATTACCCTGCCCGGCTCGATTTTCCTGGCCCTGGTGGCGGTTCTTCCCGCCCTGGTCCGTCTGGTCGGCGTTAACAGCCAGTTCGCCCAGTTCTACGGCGGAACTTCCTTGCTGATTATGGTGGGTGTGGTGCTCGATACCCTGCAACAAATTGAAAGTCATCTCCTGATGCGTCATTACGACGGCCTTACCAAATCAGGACGGATCAAAGGAAGGTCATCCTTTAATATGACCGCCGGCTGATCGTAATTGAATCGTATGGTTTATCTAAAATCAAACGAAGAAATCGAACTGCTGCGCGAAAGTTCTTTACTTGTTGGAAAAACATTGGCCGAAGTGGCACGCCATATTCAACCCGGCGTGACAACTGCTGAGCTGGATAAGGTGGCTGAAACCTTCATCCGCGATCACCAGGCCGTTCCGGGATTTAAACATTACCACGGTTACCCGGCAACGCTTTGTATCTCGGTGAACGATCAGGTGGTTCACGGTATCCCCGGAAACTACCAAATCAAAGAGGGCGACCTCGTCTCGGTGGATTGTGGTGCGGTAAAAAATGGATTTCACGGCGATTCCGCTTATACCTTCGGGGTGGGCGACGTCAGTCCGGAAAATCTGTTGCTCATGAAGGTGACCCTCGAGTCGCTGAAAAGAGGCGTGCAAGCCGCTGTCGCCGGAAGCCGTATCGGTACCATCGGATACGAAATCCAATCGCATGTGGAAGCTCAGGGATTTTCAGTGGTACGCGACCTGGTCGGACACGGCATCGGACGCAACCTTCACGAAGAGCCCCAGGTCCCGAACTACGGCCGCAAAGGTCAGGGAATGAAACTCGCCGAAGGCCTGGTCATCTGCATCGAACCTATGATCAACCGCGGCAAACGCACGGTGATCCAGGAAAACGACGGGTGGACCATCCGCACGGCAGACGGACTGCCCTCCGCACATTTCGAACACGCGGTGGCCGTTCGGAAAAACAGCGCTGATGTTTTAACAACGTTTGATGAAATTGAAAGTGTGAATAACGAATATTTAAAGTTTGTGTAATTATTTTTGTAGTGTATGTCAAAACAATTGTCCATCTCACAGGACGGTACGGTAATCGAATCCCTCGGCAATGCAATGTTCCGCGTTGAACTGGAAAACGGACACGTGATCATTGCTCATATTTCGGGGAAAATGCGAATGCACTACATAAAAATATTGCCAGGCGACCGGGTGAAAGTAGATATTTCCCCGTACGACCTGACCAAAGGAAGAATAACATTCAGATATAAATAAATTGTAAAGATTTAAACCAATGAAAATCCGGGCATCCATCAAGAAAAGAACCGCTGATGATAAAATCGTCAGACGCAAAGGTAAATTGATTGTCATCAACAAAAAGAATCCCAAGTACAAACAACGTCAGGGATAATAGAACGAAGTACAACAATAAAATAGTTACGAATATATGGCACGTATTGCAGGTGTTGATTTACCCAACAACAAACGAGGCGAAATAGGCCTCACCTATATCTACGGTATTGGTCGCAGCAACGCTCAGAAAATCCTTGCTGAAGCCGGTATTGATTTCAACAAGAAAGTACAGGACTGGGACGATAATGAACAGACCCTGATCCGTACGATCATCTCCGAGAAGTTCAAAACCGAGGGCGCCCTGCGTTCCGAGATGCAGATGAACATCAAACGCCTGATGGATATTGGTGCGTACCGGGGAATCCGTCACCGCCTGGGCCTCCCCAGCCGTGGACAGAGCACAAAAAACAACGCCCGTACCCGTAAGGGAAGACGTAAAACCGTTGCCAACAAGAAGAAAGCAACAAAGGGTTAAGAAGTAGAATACAAGCATTCAGCGAAATAATCATTTTGATATGGCAAAAAGCACAAAAGTTACCAAGAAACGTATTGTAAAGATCGACGCCTTCGGAAAAGCATTTATCCAGGCCTCTTTCAACAATATCATTGTTTCCCTCACCAATACCAATGGTCAGGTGATCAGCTGGTCCTCCGCCGGGAAAATGGGCTTCAAGGGCTCCAAGAAAAACACCCCCTACGCCGGCCAGATGGCTGCTTCCGACTGCTCCAAAGTCGCTTACGACCTTGGGCTGCGTAAGGTGAAAGTGTTTGTGAAAGGTCCCGGATCCGGCCGCGAATCCGCAATCCGTAGCATTCACAATACCGGCATCGAAGTTACCGAGATTATCGACGTGACACCCTTGCCACATAACGGTTGTCGTCCCCCCAAACGCAGAAGGGTATAACAATCATTCCACTAACACGAGTTTAATTTCTTAATTTATAAAGAGGTATGGCAAGATACATTGGCCCGAAAACCAAAATCGCACGCAAATTCAAGGAAGCCATTTATGGCCCCGATAAGTATTTCGAAAAAAAGAATTATGGCTTGGCCGGGGTTCTCGTTGGTCCGGTTCTTG
>CAZPDS010000156.1:0-3466 GCA_964585485.1 uncultured Bacteroidales bacterium | reverse complement strand
CGTTGGTCAGTCACGCCTGCTCAACGGTTTCACCATGCACTCCGAACGCCGCGATAATTTTGTGGCCGATAAGCGCATTCCCTTGTTCTCGATTACCGGCTCCACCCGCGTCGGGAAACGGGCCGGCGGTATCATCGGCGAGCGCCTGGGCAAAGCCATCCTGGAACTGGGCGGCAACAACGCCGTGATTATCTCCCATACCGCCGACCTGAACATGGCCATTGCCTCCACGGTATTTGGTGCCGTGGGTACCTGCGGTCAGCGCTGCACTTCAACACGAAGAATCATTGTTCACAAAAAAGTGTACAATGAAGTTAAGTACAACCTCATTAATGCCTACGAGCAAATCAAAGATAAGATCGGCAATCCGCTGAACAAAGGAACTCTCGTGGGACCGCTGATCGATAAATCCGCGGTGGACGCCTTCCTTAACGCCATTGAGGCCGTTAAGAAAGAAGGCGGAAAAGTTCTTTTCGGCGGATATCAGCCGGAAGGCGAACAGTATGCTTCAGGAAATTATGTGGTACCGGCCCTTGTGGAAGCCGAAAATCATTTTAAAATCGTTCAGGAAGAAACCTTTGCCCCCATCCTCTACCTGATCCGCTACAACGATATTGATGAAGCGCTTGAGCTCAACAACAAGGTTCCGCAGGGATTGTCCTCCTCGATCTTTACCCTGAACATGCGCGAAGCCGAGAAGTTCCTGTCTGATTCCGGCTCCGACTGCGGCTTAGCCAACGTGAACAGCGGAACCTCCGGAGCCGAGATTGGCGGCGCCTTTGGTGGTGAAAAAGATACCGGCTCCGGCCGTGAATCAGGTTCCGACTCCTGGAAACAATACATGCGCCGCCAGACCAACACGATCAACTACAGCAACGAACTTCCCCTCGCCCAAGGCATCAAGTTTGAATTCTAAAACCTCCAGACTGTCGACTATCGACTTCCGACTATCGACTGTACCGACACAGGACATCCCCTTCCCATTCCGTCACCTCCTTCGGAATATACGGAAATACGGGGGCTTCAAGTCCCTGGCCAAAGTATTTATGGCCGGTAAACACGCGGGCTTCATCCCACAAGTCCGCGTCGATAAAGGATTGCAGGAGTGCTCGTCCGCCCTCTACAATGAGCGACTGGATGCGCGCGTGGTACAGCATATCCATTAATTGCGGCAGCAAGGGTGATGTAAAATCCATTACTTTATATTCGGCTTTCGCCGGATGGGCGGGCGTTTGTGCGCACAACACCCAGGTCGGCGCCGAACCGTCGTACACCTTCATGGAGGCGGGAACGACCAGATCACGGTCGATAAAGATCCGCAAGGGATTGCGGCCCGTCCATTCCCGCACGGTAAGCGCGGGATCGTCCATCAGCACGGTGCGCGTACCCACCATAATAGCATCCTCTTCCGCACGCCACTTGTGCACCAGCGGCCGCAGGTTTTCGGTCGTGATCCAGGTGGGCGCGGGTTGCGGGGAGGAATCGCGGAGAATATCGATAAACCCATCGCGCGTCTGTGCCCACTTGAGAACGAGGTACGGCCGTTTCTTTTCGTGCCAGGTGAAAAACCGGGCGTTCAGCGCCCTGGCCGCGTCTTCCAGCACCCCCGTCACCACTTCGATGCCGGCTGCACGCAATTTTTCAAGGCCCTGGCCGGCCACTTCGGGGTTGACATCCTGACTTGCGACCACGACCTTATTCAGGCCGCTTGCGATGATAAGATCCGCGCAGGGCGGCGTTTTCCCGAAGTGAGAACAAGGTTCCAGGTTAACATACAAGGTGGACGAAGGCAGCCAATCCTGACGTTGAACGGCCTTGATAGCGTTCACTTCCGCGTGGGGCCCCCCGTACATCCGGTGGTAGCCCTCCCCTATGATTTTCTCCTCATGCACGATCACGCAACCCACCATCGGATTGGGTGAGACCTTGCCCCGTCCGTTTTCGGCCAGGTCGAGGCATCGTTGCATGTAGAGGGTGTTCATAATTTGAAAATGTGCTAATTTGAAAATTTGAAAATTTGTTAATTTGGAAATTGAAACTGGTTCGAAATGTAGTGAATGAGTCGTATTGAGTTGAAGGACAAAACAGAGACTATTAATTATTAATTTTTAATTTTTAATTATTAATTATTAATTGCCTTTCATGAGTTGTTTCATTTTCGCCCCTATTTCCGCCGGTGAATCCACCACGTGGATACCGCATTCGCGCATAATAGCTTTTTTGGCTTCCGCGGTATCGGACGCGCCGCCGATGATAGCCCCGGCGTGGCCCATGGTTCGGCCTTTCGGTGCCGTAGCGCCGGCAATGAAGCCCACCACGGGTTTGGTGCCGTGATCGCGGATAAAATACGCCGCATCGGCTTCCATGTTGCCGCCGATTTCACCAATCATAACGATACCCAATGTTTCCGGATCCGCCATAAACAAGGCCACCGCATCTTTCGTCGTAGTTCCGATAATCGGATCGCCGCCGATACCAATGCCGGTGCTTTGGCCCAGGCCGGCTTTGGTGAGCTGATCCACGGCTTCATAGGTGAGGGTTCCGCTGCGGCTCACGATACCGATGGGCCCGGGCGTGTGGATAAACCCCGGCATAATGCCAATCTTGGCTTCGCCCGGGGTAATGATACCTGGGCAGTTGGGACCGATAAGGCGGCTGGGCGTGCATTTCACAAAATCGCGCACCTTCACCATATCGCTAACGGGAATACCTTCGGTTATGCAGACGATCACGCCGATACCGGCTTCGGCCGCTTCCATGATAGCGTCGGCGGCATAGGCCGGGGGCACAAAGATCACGGAAACGTTGGCATTGGCTTCACGCACGGCATCGGCAACCGTGTTAAAGACGGGCTTGCCGAGGTGGGTTTGTCCGCCCTTACCGGGGGTCGTGCCGCCCACTACCTTCGTTCCGTATTCCATCATCTGGGTAGCGTGAAAGCTTCCTTCGCTCCCGGTAAATCCCTGCACAATCACGCGGGAATCTTTATTCACCAAAATGCTCATAAGGTCTGTTTTGAAGAACGAAAGTACAGAAAATTTCGAAACCGAACCCCACCCAAGGGCGACCTTGCCCGGCAGTGCCTCCGCTACAGTAAAAAAGAAAGGAATATCGACACGTAAATTTGCCGATTCATATATTTTCTCTAAATTTGTACGTATGAACAAGCCAATTCAACTATCCTCAGGAAACAACAGAAATAGGGAGCTTGTTTTTGTTTTGTTTGAGCGTGATGAAGCCTTGATGGCCGCTTTAAAAAGAACGGGGCCTGTTCGATGGAGCGCAAGCTTACAAAAATGGCATTTCCGGAAATCGGCTGTGGATGGACTGGCTAAACCGTTTGCACTTCACTGGTTGCGACCTTCTTATGAGCGGCATTTGCCGGAATCGCTTAATGATTTACGGTACATACAGGAATTATTGGGACACAAGGGCAGACGCACCCAGAAATTTACACATCGGTAAG
>CAZPDS010000155.1:0-3479 GCA_964585485.1 uncultured Bacteroidales bacterium | reverse complement strand
CCAGGACATGAACACAAAATACACCCTGACGGCAACGGATTCCTTGGGTACGGATGTGGGCCGCGTGGCAAATTTTTACGCCAAACTCTCCGTAGTCAACCAGTTTTATCCCCAGAATGCCCGTCTCATCCATCGTTCGTATTTGGCGCACCAGAACCTTGACCTGGCTGAACGGATGCTGGCGGTGGTGAACCTGAGCATGAAAGACTCACTCAACTACAACAAACTCCTGGCTGAACGCAGCGGCTTGTTCCCGGAAGCTAAAAACCGCTATAATTTTACCAATGCCTTTGAGTGGATGAATATCGAGGAATGGGCCGCCTTTAAACAGGCGGTGCTGAAAGATACAACCCTGATTGATAGCGCAGGACGCGTGATGGACATCGAACCCAGGCTCATCGTGTCGGTGCTGCTGGGAGAACAAATGCGGCTGTTTAACTCCTCCCGCGAGGTGTACAAATCCGTGATGCGCCCCCTGAAGATCCTTTCGGTGGAGTCGAAGTTCTCCCTCGGGGTTACCGGAATCAAGGACTTTACTGCCATCCATGCGGAGACCTACCTCAGGGACAGTAGCTCCGATTTTTATCCCGGAAAAAAATACCGGCATGTGCTGGACTTCCGCAGCGACGATCCGACAACCGAACGCTACAACCGATTGGTGGATTATCGCAACCACTACTATTCCTACCTTTATGCCGCGGTGATCCTCAAGCAAATCAAATCGCAATGGGCTAAAAAAGGCTACGATATCTCCGGCCGCCCCGAAATTCTGGCCACCTTGTTTAACGTGGGTTATGAATGGTCGAAACCACGCCCCAATCCGCAGGTGGGCGGGTCGCACATCGAGATCAACGGGAAGTCCTACTCCTTTGGCGCCCTGGCCTTTGAGTTCTATTATTCCGGTGAAATGGCAGATGTGTTTCCGTTCGAAATTCAGGTACCAGGCTCACAAAAATTACGAAAAGTATAAAGCGTTTTTTAAGTAACTATTTCACTATTAATTATCCTAAAAGTATAGAATATGAACAACGAAGTTCTTGATTTATGGCCCGAATTGATGTGGATTAAAGACGAATCCCTCCGGGAAAAAACCGCGAAAACCTGGGAAGTTGCCCTGGAAAAAAGCGTGCTCACGGTTCACGACCTCAACACCATTCCGTTTACCCTGCTCTGCGGTCCGGACCTGAAGGTTTCCTTCATGGACCATAAG
Organism: uncultured Bacteroidales bacterium; assembly: GCA_964585485.1. Lineage (GTDB taxonomy): Bacteria > Bacteroidota > Bacteroidia > Bacteroidales > CAIWKO01 > CALGYY01. The sequence continues at coordinate 2,269 of CAZPDS010000155.1, read as the reverse complement.
CGCGCGGTGGTGCACATTGCCAAAGACTGTGGCGAGCAGATGAATAAATTCTTTAAAACGGACCTTCCGGTGAATATGGACGTGCTGATTGCCGGTGCTATTCTCGCCGATGTCGGCAAATTGCTCGAGTACGAGATGAAAGACGGAAAGTCCGTGCAGGGAAAATACGGCAAATACCTGCGTCATCCCTTCAGTGGCGTGAGCCTGGCCGAACATTGCGGCGTGCCCGCTGAAGTGTGCCACATCATTGCTACCCACGCGGGCGAAGGCGATATGGTGAAACGTACCACCGAGGCTTATGTGGTGCACCATGCCGACTTTATGACCTTTGAACCGTTTAAGGATCGCCTGAAGTAGTCGACAATTAACCCATAATCCGATACGTAATGACAATTATAGAAAAAATACTTTCCCTCCATTCCGGAGGAGCTATAGTTTCTCCCGACGACATCATTGATGTAATGATCGATACCCGCGCTGCCCGCGATTTTGGGGGCGCCAATGTGGTAAAAAACCTGATTAACAACGGGCTCAAGGTTCAGGATCCAACAAAAACGATTTTCACGTTCGACTGCAACCCCGGCGGAAGTGATCAGAACTACGCCGCGAATCAGCAATTCTGCCGCCAGTACGCACGTGAGAACGACATCCGGGTGTTCGATGTGAACGCCGGTATTGGCACACACATCGCGATGGATCAGGGAATGGCCTGGCCGGGCAGTACCTTTGTTTCCACCGATTCGCACGCCAACATCATGGGGGCCATCGGTTGTTTCGGTCAGGGCATGGGCGATCAGGATATTGCCGCGGCCTGGGCCAACGGCTTTGTTTGGTTCAAGGTGCCGCACTCCGTGAAGATCAACCTCAATGGCAAGCGGCCCGCCAACGTGAGCGCAAAGGACATAACCCTGAACCTGCTGCGGATATTTGGTGCCAATAAATTGTTGGGATGCGCTGTTGAGATCTATGGCGAAGAGGCTGATAAGCTTACGCTGGATGAGCGCATCACCATTTCCTCCATGGCCACCGAAATGGGCGCCATTATTCTGTTCTTCCCGCCCTCCGCGGATATTCTCCGTTTCTGCGAAGAAAAAACCGGTCGTAAGCTGGACGCCGTCCTGGCGGATGCGGATGCGAAGTACGTGGACGTGTTTGATGTGGATCTTTCGGCCTTTGTGCCGATGGTGGCTAAGCCCGGACATCCGCACGATGACATCTCGGTGAAGGACGTAGAAGGTACCAAAATTGACTCCGCTTTTATCGGCAGCTGCACCAACGGCCGTCTCGATGATTTGCGCCGCGCCGCCGCGATCCTGAAAGGAAAGTCGGTGGCTCCGGGTGTTGTGCTGAAGGTGGTCCCCAGCACCGATGATATTTGGAAACAAGCCATGGACGAAGGCCTGATCGCTATTTTCAAGCAAGCAGGGGCCCTGGTCTCCAACGCTGGCTGTGCAGGTTGCGCAGCGGGTCAGGTCGGACAGAACGGTCCCGGGGAAGTTACCATCTCCACCGGCAATCGGAATTTTGCCGGTAAGCAGGGCAAAGGACTGGTGTATCTGGCTTCGCCGGAGGTAGTTGCTGCTTCCGCTGTGGCGGGATATATTACCACCCCCGGTGCTATTCCGGCGAAACCGGCGGTGTTTGAAAAAATGGGAACGATGAAGCCGGCGGCAAAAAAAGAAGCCGCGGCGGGCGCCTCCCGTCCCACGGTGGTTGAGGGCCGCGTGTGGTTGATTAAACAGGATGACATCGACACCGACATGATTTTCCATAACCGCTACTTAACCATTACCGATATTAACCAAATGGGGCAGTACGCCTTTGATAACCTGAAGGGCTACGAAGACTTCGCGAAGAAAGCCCAAGCCGGTGATATCGTTGTTACCACCAAGAATTTCGGCGCCGGATCGTCGCGCCAGCAGGCCGTCGATTGTTTTTCGGCCCTGGGCATTTCCTGCCTTATTGCCGAAAGCTACGGTGCGATCTACGAGCGCAATGCGATCAATGCCGCCCTTCCCATCCTGACCTACAAGGCCGGTATGATTGAGGAGGTGGCCCTGAACGACGGTGACCGTATCCGCGTGGATTTTCTGAGCGGGGAACTCACCAATCTTACCAACGGGAAAACCACCCGCATCAATAAATTTTACGATGCCCAGGCGGGTATCTATCAGAAAGGCGGCCTCTTGGGCTAAGCTGCTACGACCTCTGGTCAGAGGCTGTCTCAAAACCGAGACAGCCTCTTTTTTTTTCCAGGAATGACGACTAT
>CAZPDS010000154.1:0-3490 GCA_964585485.1 uncultured Bacteroidales bacterium | reverse complement strand
AACAGCCGGTAGCGGCAGTCACTGTTACAGTGTAACTGCCTGCGCACAGACCGGTAATGGTCTGCGTTGTTTGCGCATTGCTCCAGTTATAGGTAAGCGGTGCAACACCGGTCGCGTTAGCAGTAGCACTGCCATTGCAGGCTCCGGCTGCGCTTTCCGGGGTGGTGGTAAAGGTTATCACCGGATTACCTACGGTGATGTAGCCCGTTTTCACTTCGCTGTCGCTGCCGTTGGCATTGCCAACCGTCAGGCTGACCTGATAAGTTCCGGCTGCGGCGTAGGTTACCGTAGGATGTTCGATGGTGCTGGTGGCCGGTGTTCCGCCGGCAAAGGCCCAGCTCCAGCTGGTGGGGTTGTTGGTGGAGATGTCGGTAAAGACCACCGATCCGCCCGGACAAACGTTGGTATTGGAACCGTAGAAGTTGGCCACGGGTGGGCAGGCCACGGCAATGGTCTTGGAATAGGATTCCGGACCGGCGCCGCAGGCGTTGTTGGCGTGCACGGTGATGTTGCCGTAGTCACCAGGACAAGCAAAGTTTACAGTGATGCTGTTGGTGGTTGCACCGGAGGTGATGGTGGCAAAGGAAGGCACGGTCCAGGTATAGCTGGTGGCGCCGGGGACAGCGGTCACCGAATAACCGACCGCCGTAGCGGGCAGGGTAGTAATGGCCTGAATACCGGTGATGGTGCCGGGGGCAACGGGAACCGGATTTACGGTGATGGCGTAGTTTGATGACACCGTTCCTTCGCCGCACATGTTGGCGCCTTTCACGGTGAAGTTTCCGGCGACCTGATTCTGGGCGAAATTCACGGTAATGGTCCGTGTGTATTCGCCGGCCACGATGGTGGCGCCGGCGGGTACGGTCCAGATGTAGTATTCGGCATTGGTAATCGCGGGCACTGTGTAGGTAACACCGGTCTGGCCCTGGCAAACCGTAGCCGTACCGGTAATGGTGCCAGCGGCAGCGGGCATAGTGTTACACAGCTGACCTGTAATCAGAATATCATCAATCAGCGAGGTGCGCGTGCTGTTAACGGCGCCGCCCGTGGTATTGAGATAGGAAGTCTGATACCATACAACTTCAATTGAAGCAGCATTGTCGCAATCAGCCGGCATTTGAACATTCGAAACCACGCCCTGTGTCCAGTTGGAGGCCGTAGTCATCGCGGGCACATCAGCCAGGTAGTTGAAATCGCCACCGTCAACCGCGTAGTAAATCTGGAAATCACGTGGTGAGGCTGCATTACCGGCCGCCTGTTTGGACGACAGGTGAATGTTGGTGTAGCCGGTGGTGCTGAAGGTTACCGACCATGCATAGGCGCCAGTGTTGTTGTTGGCGTTGGTTTCATCCCACTTGGTGGTGGCGGCGCAACGGGTTGTTGCACCGGCAGTGGTGTAGGTTTGTGCCACACCGCCCCAGTTGCTGATGGTACGTGTGAGGTTGGCCGCGATACCGCCGTCAGCAGTTGCATTAGCTGAGGTTGTTGGGAAATTCCAGTACACGATATTGGTGATCGGTGCCACATGGATGTATCCGTTTTTGAGTTCGGTATTGGAACCGTTGGCGTTGGTGGCGGTGAGACTAACATTGTATAATCCGGCCGTATTGTAAGTAACCGAGGCCTGGTTCTGGGTCGTTGCTGAGGCGGGGGTTCCTCCGGTCTGTGTCCACGACCATGCTGTGGGAGCCGGTCCACCGGTAGTTTGATCGGTAAAACTGATGGCCGTACCGGGGGTTATTTCCGTTGCGCTGGCGTAGAAGTCAGCATCGGGCAGATCGGAAGCCTGATCAAGACAAAACTCGGGTAAGATGTACAGGGATGCGTTGATGCCGTAGTAGTCGGTAAATGATGACCAGGTGGTTCCGTTCAGGCAGTAAGCTGTATTGGTTCGTCCCGGAGCCCCGCTGGCGATGTAGCAGGCAAAGGTGTCGGGCGTGGCCGGGTAAGCGATCTGGAAGCCGACGAAGAATTTGCCGGAAACGGTCACCGGAGCAATGTCGATATAATTAATGTAACCGGCTTGAAGATCCTTAATGAGCATAGGTCTTGTACCCAGTATGGTTCCGGGTAGTCCGGCGTTGTTGCTCCACACGGTGAAGGTCACGTTCTGTGTGCCGCCATTGGTGGCGAAGGTAGAGTCTGCTTCAGCAATAGCTACGGCCAGCGATTTTACCTTACCGGTCATGGAGCCCACGTCAACAAGTTCGGCGTAAGCAAGCGTGCCCGCATCGTTGTTGCCCGGGATGTAGCCCCAGGTTTCGGAAGCGTAATAGGTAATACCGTCTTCATCCTGGATATTGGAAGCATCGATGCTGCAGGCGTCAAAAACATGGATGTAATCGGTCTTGGTAGCTGTCACCGAACCGTTCTGGTTGGTGGCCACCAGGGTAACCGGATAATAACCGCCGGTGTTGTAAACGATACCGGTGGGGTTCTGCGCGGTGGAGGTGGAGGGGGTTCCTCCGGTGAAGGTCCAGGCCCAGCCAGTGGCCAGGGTGGAGAGATCCTGGAAGTTGACGCTCTCGCCGGGGCTGATGTCGCGGCTGGTTGTGGCGGTAAAGTCGGGCGTAGGCAGGTCGTTGCCGGGTCCAACACCGATTAAGCACACATCGTCAATTTCCCATGCATAGCCCCAGCCGGCCTGGGTGTTCATGTTTTGTGTTGAACGGAAGGTAAAACGAACTTTTACGTTGGCTTTGCCGGATGCGGCTGAACTGATGTCCAGGTTTACCACAGCTCCGTTGCCGGAGGCATCATTATTTTCATACGCTTCATGTAAAACATAGCGTTTTGAGGTGACAAAGTTGTCGGTACTGACATACACCAGGGTGCTGTCGTAGAACTTGCGGTAGTTTTCGATGAAGTTCAGGGTAACGGTTCCGTAGTTGGTGCAATTCACGCCGTTGGTCATGGTGAGGTTCGCCCACTGGTTGTCGCCGGTGGAACCCAGGGCATCGGAATCAAACAGAGCGTAGTTGCCACCGGAGGTGGAACTAATGGCGCCAAGTCCGGCGCTGTAATCGCCGGTGGGCGCTGCCGAGGTAATAGCCCAATTGTCGGTATAGCCGCCGCTGGTGCTTAAGGTCCAGTTGGCCGGGGTGGAGAAATTATCGCAGGCAATGGTGGTGGGCGGCGAGCCGGCCAGCACGGTGATGTAGGCCGTTTTCTCGATGGTCTGACTGCCAGCCATAGCGGTGGTGGTGGTCAGCTTCACCTTGTAGGTTCCCTGCTGATAGTAGACGATGTTGCTGGGATGCTGGGCCGTGGAGGTAGCGGGGGTGCCACCGTCGAAAACCCATGACCACGAAGTGGCGCTGGTGGTGATATCGGTGAAGTCTACGTTTTCGCCTTCATAGATGGTGGTAGGCGTTCCATAGAAATCGGGGAAACCCGAAAAAGGATCGTAACCATTCACCGAAGTGGAACCGGCGCTGGTGGGATCCAGCCAGCTCACCAACTGATGCTCGGTGAGCGGGGTGGTGGTGCT
>CAZPDS010000153.1:0-3590 GCA_964585485.1 uncultured Bacteroidales bacterium | reverse complement strand
ATAAAGTGGGATGCGCAAGGGCGGATCTTAAATGCGTCACCGGATGCCTATAAAATCCCCGGGGTTCGGGACATTCCGGAGATCTTCAACGTAGCCTTGCTGGAAGGCGTTCCGCAACCCGGGACCATCCGGCGCAGCAAAGCTGTCGGTGAGCCCCCTTTCATGCTGGCATTCTCGGTGTGGTTGGCCATTAAAGACGCCGTATCGGCTGTTGGAAAGCATGAAAGCGAACCGGATTATGAGATACCGGCCACGCACGAAAAAATCATCCTGAGCATTGAAAAAATTCTAAGGTCAGCCTGAGGCAAGGGTCTTTATGTGTCAAAAAAAAAACCCGCCCATAAAAAGGACAGGATTTGTTACTATTTTGGAAGCGGGATCAATCAGGAATCACCACCGGAAATTGATGATCGAATTCCAGAAAATCGGGATCACCCAGAATATGCGAGAGGAAGTGACTATAGGCCGGTGTAAACTTAAAATGGTTCGGATCATAGTAGATTTCCGGCAACGGATGATTGCCCACATCGCCCATGTCGATAGATTTCGTGTTGTATTCTTCCAATTCCTGGAACTTTACGATTTTACTCATCACCGGCATCTGGCCGTAGTCTTCGCGGAGCAGTAAATCGACCACCTTATCGGCCAGGGTTTGCGTCAGGCGCCGATCGTACGTACGGCATTGCCCGGAACGCGGATAATAGCCGCTGATCTGAGCGCGGGCATCAATTTTCAGTTTTTGAGAAATCTCTGAAGCAATAACGCCGCTAATTCCGCCGAAGCGGGGGTGGCCATATTCATCCAGTTCGGAACTAGCGTAGACCACATCCAGTTGATCTTTGGCTTCGTCGTACCAGCGGACACCTTCGGAAACCGCGATGACGAGCGACTTCTTGGGTGAGCGCATATAGGCTTCCTTTACGGCTTCAAAGAACAACTCCTTGTGAGCCTTGCTCATTGGAACTTCCGGTATGAGGGCCATATCGGCGCCGCCGAAAACGGTACCTCCGGTAAGCCAACCGGCGTCACGCCCCATTACTTCCAGGACCATAATTCTTGAATGGGATTCGGCCGTAGTGCGCAAACGATTGGTAAACTCCATCATTCCTTTAACAGCGGAGGGAAAACCGGGGCACATCACCGCTTCTATTTCCGTTCCATTAAAATTGTGGATGGTGCGTGTGCGAAGATCATTATCAATGGTTTTAGGGAAACCGATCACCGGGATCCCTTCCGTTTCGTAAAGTCGCTTAGCCGCACCGTTGGTATCATCCCCGCCGATGGTTACCAGCACATCGATTTTATACCGTTTGAGGTTTTCCAGAATCTGAGGTACACGACTCTCCGGGTTTTTCTTAGAAGGAAATGGATTGGTACGACTCGACAGCAAGGCGGTACCGCCGTAAAAGCCATCGTAAGGCTGATCCGTAAGGTTAACCACATCGCCATCTCCCAGCAGGCCTTTCCAGCCTTTGCGGATGCCATATACTTTAAAACCCAGCAATGAAGCCCGGTTCCGGATAGATTCGATACTGGAATTAATGGCGGGGGTATCGCCGCCTCCTGACAGGATGGCCAGGGTTTTTCCTTTGAAGAGTTTGTTTTCTTTGCCCATACTATTTTTGGTTATGATTATGTAAGCAGGAATTAATGGCGTTTGAGCGGAAATTCGGTGCATATTTTTTCGGCAAGAACCCGGGCCAGTTTAATTTTTGACTCGGCTGTCCACCCCGCTACGTGCGGGGTAAAGACCACGTTATCCATGTTCATCAGTGCTGTCAGAGGTGGAGGAAGCTCATCTGTTTGCATTGAGTCGAACGAAACATCTTCATATTCCAGCACATCCAGCCCGGCTCCCAGCACACGCCCTTCGCGGAGACCCTGAACCAGGACGCGGGTACTCACGACTTTTCCGCGGGCAGTATTCAGCAACCAAATTGGTTTTTTAAAGGAGCGCATGAAGGCTTCATCAAAATAATAGAACGTTTCCTCGGTCAGCGGAACATGAAAACTCAGGATATCCGTTTCCTGAAAGATAGTTTGCAAGGTAACCTCCCTCACTGCATCCGTTGCAAAACCCGTTTTATATTTATCGTAGGCCAGGACGTTTGCACCAAAACCGCTGAGACGTTGTGCGAAAGCGTTGCCCATATTACCGAAGCCGATGATACCGACGGTTTTGCCGAGGATCTCCACACCGCGATTGGCTTCGCGAAGCCACTGCTGCTGGCGGACCTGGGCGTTAGCCCTGGGTATATGATTCAGCACGGCCAACAGAAGTCCCACGGCATGTTCGGCGACAGCATCGCGGTTTCCTTCCGGGGAATTAAAACAGCGAATCCCTTTGAGGGCCGCAAATTCGGTATCAATGCTTTCAAGGCCGGCACCTACTCTACCGATAAATCTGAGGGCTGTGGCTTTCTCCAGGAAAGAGCGGTCGAGGCTGAAGCGTGAATTAATGATCAGTCCTGTGTATTCGTGGATACGTGCTTCGATTGCTTCACGGGGTTCGGTAGGCGCCATTTCACACGCATACCCGGCCGCTTCCAGTTTCTCTTGCAGGACAGGATGCGGGATGTTGATAAAAATAACCTTGGGGGCGGCGGACTTCATGGTGTGCGAAATTACAAAATTCATCACAAAGCCACAATTTTCTTAACTTTGACCAGCGGAGGCCTACCTGGGACCGCGCCAATAGTATGACGGATCTGAAAATTACGGACTGGCTACCGATAAGCAAAGAAGAACTGGAAAAAAGAGGATGGGACGAAGTGGATGTAATCATCGTCACGGGTGATGCGTATGTAGACCATCCAAGTTTTGGCGGGGCGGTCATCGGACGTATTTTGGAGGATGAAGGTTTGCGGGTGGCGTTATTACCTCAGCCCAACTGGCGGGACGATCTGCGCGACTTTAAAAAGCTGGGCAGGCCGCGGCTTTTTTTCGGGGTCACATCCGGGAGCATGGACAGCATGGTAAATCACTACACGGCCTTTCGTCGCCGGCGTTCAGACGATGCGTACACCCCTGGAGGAAAAGCCGGGTTTAGACCCGATTACGCCTGCGTTGCTTACAGTAAGATTTTAAAGGAACTTTATCCGGGCACGCCGGTAATTTTGGGCGGGGTTGAAGCCTCGCTGCGTCGTAGCTCGCATTACGATTACTGGTCGGATCAGCTTCGGCCATCCATCCTGGAAGAAAGTTATGCCGATTTGTTGGTGTTCGGCATGGGGGACAGCAGTATCCGGCAGATTTCAAGAGCGTTTGCGCAGGGGCGTTCTATCAGCGACTTGCAGGAGATTCCGCAGACGGCCTTTTTGACGAACCAGCCCGGGGATCTTGCGACCATTGCAGGATGGGAGACGCTGGAGCTGCCTTCGCACGAGCAGTGTGTATCATCGCGCAAGCACTTTGCAACGCATTTCAAACTACTGGAGACTGACTCCAATATGCTGCTGCAGAAGCGACTGATTCAAAAAACCGGGGCGCGCTGGCTGGTCATGAACCCCTCCACAGGCCCTCTGCAAACGGCCGAGCTGGACGCATCATTTGATCTCCCTTACACCCGCCTGCCCCATCCCCGTTATCAA
>CAZPDS010000152.1:0-3641 GCA_964585485.1 uncultured Bacteroidales bacterium | reverse complement strand
ACGGCGTCATGGGATTGACATCAGCGGCCACCGTGCCCGCTTATTTCACAAAAGCGATTTCGAAACCTATGATAAAATCTATGTAATGGATCGCAACAATTACAGCGACGTAGAAAACGTGGCAAGCAACAAGAAGGATATGGAAAAAGTTGACTATATCATGAATGTGCTGACACCCGCAAAAAACGTTGTAGTTCCTGATCCATACTATGGCGGCACATCGCATTTCGAAGAGTGTTACAGTATGCTGGAACAGGCCTGCCAGACGATTGCTGCCGGGGCAGCACAAAAGGAATAGCTCAGCGACATCGGCGGACAGCATCCGCCCATCCCTGGGTGCACCTTAAACGTTCGTCCTCTTTCATGGCTGGAAAAAAGCTCGTTGCCGGAGCATCGTTTTGAGCCACTTCCCCTGGACACCCGAAACCAACGGCATTACCCGCCAGTATAGCAGCACCCAAGGCCGTAGCTTCCACCATAGATGGCCGGACAACCGGCACATTTAGTATGTCTGACTGAAACTGCATCAAAAAATCATTTCGGGAGGCACCACCATCTACTTTTAAGGCCTTCAGTAAAAGTCCGCTGTCGGACTCCATAGCATGCAACACATCACCAAGCTGGTAGGCGATGGATTCGATTACCGCGCGCACCAAGTGTTCCCGGCGACTAGCCCGGGTGAGTCCATAAAACAAGCCACGCGCATTCATGTCCCAATGCGGTGCCCCCAGTCCTGAAAAGGCCGGCACCATGTACACACCTTCATTGGATTCCAGCGAACGGCAGTACGCTTCGGTATCCCCCGCCGCATCAATCAGACCTAACTGGTCACGCAGCCATTGCACTGCGCTGCCCGAATTAAAAACACTTCCTTCCAGAGCGTACGTCACCTGATGGTTTAACCGCCAGGCGATCGTTGTAAGCAGTCCCGAACGGGATACAATTTTTTTAGCACCGGTGTTCATCAATAAAAAGCAACCCGTGCCGTATGTGTTTTTCGCCATTCCCTCCTGAACACACCCCTGCCCAAACAGCGCCGCCTGCTGATCACCGGCGATGCCGGCAATGGGCACCGAAACACCCTGAAAAACGGCAGGATCTGTATGTCCGTAAACACAGGAAGAGTCGACAACCGCCGGCATCATCGCCGCCGGTACACCAAAGAGCTGCAGCAAATCATCGTCCCACGCATCCTTTCCGATATTGTACAACATCGTGCGCGAAGCATTGGATGCATCCGTAATGTGCAGTTTCCCCGCGCTAAGATTCCACACCAGCCAGGTGTCCACCGTTCCAAACACTAATTCCCCACGGCGTGCGCGATCCGCCGCACCCTCCACATGCTTCAGTATCCATTCGACCTTGGTAGCCGAAAAATACGGATCGGGTATCAGTCCGGTAAGCTCCGGGATGCGTACCCGCCAATCGCTACTTTTCAATTCAGCACAACGTTCCGAACTCCGCTTGTCCTGCCACACGATGGCCGGATAAACCGGCCTGCCCGTGCTACGCTCCCATACAATAGTGGTCTCCCGCTGGTTGGTGATGCCTATCGCCGCCAGTGCTTCCGCACCAACACCCGCCATCGCAAGGGCTTCAAACGCCACGGCTAACTGAGTGTTCCAAATCTCAAACGGATCCTGTTCCACCCAATCAGGATGCGGAAAACGGGAATGCGTTTCACGCTGTGCCACCGCCACCGGCTGCCGCGCTTCATCAAACAATATTGCCCGGGAACTGCTGGTTCCCTGATCCAATGCCAGCAGGTATTTTTTCATCACACCAAAGATACAAAAGCCAACTCAATTCAGATCACGGGCACGAAGTGTTTATGCAAACAAGCCTATATTGAGATGCAGAGCAATACGCCACAGGATGAAAAAGAAATGAACCTTAATATTGTTTACCTTTGATGCACAAATTATCTGAATGAAAAAATTCCTAGCCGCCCTCTTCGCCATCGCGCTGGCCGCCAATGCATCTGCGCAAAACACCCATCTCGAAGGCAGCCTTCTCAACCACAAAGGCGCTGAAGAGATTCGCATCCTGCACGCGTACACCCAGGAACTGATTACCACCACCCGTTTTAGTGAAAACAACCGCTTTAGCATCGACCTTCAACTTGAAAAACCAGAGTACATTTACATCGGCACCACCGAAGCCAATGTAATTCTGCTCATCCTCTCGCCCAACGAAAAGGTGCAGCTCACGGCCGATCTCGACGATCCCTCACACCCCATGGTACAGGGATCGGTGCTCACCACCAAACTCTATCAAATGATGGACAAGGCCGATTCGTATACCACTAAAAAGGATTCGATCAAACGCAAGGCCGACAGCCTGACGTACGCTATTGAACTTGAGCGCAGCCGGTACTTTCATCATCTGTTTTCCTCGGAAGAACCCACGCTGGCATCGCTCGTCTTCCTCGACTTGCTGGATCCGGTGAAGGACAGTGCTATTTTTCGAAATGTTGTAGAAAAGCTCAACCAACAGTTTCCCGAGAATGAATTTGTGAAAGACTATATGAGCGAGATGAACGGACCGCTACCTATACTTATTGAAGGTGCTACCCCACCCGACATTCGTCTTCCGGATCCCGACGGCAAGCCCATCACGCTTTCATCCCTCAAGGGGAAAGTAGTGTTGGTGGATTTCTGGGCCAGCTGGTGCAAACCCTGCATCACTGAAATTCCCAACCTGAAAGAACTGTATAAAAAGTACCACAAAAAAGGATTCGAAATTTATTCAATCTCCCTCGATCGCGACCGTTCCTCCTGGGTAGACGCCATTGATAAGTACGATTTATCATGGCTCCACGTGAGTGATCTGAAATTATGGGAATGCAAAGCCGCCATTGACTGGCAGGTGGACGCGGTTCCGTTCACGGTATTGATTGACCGCGAAGGCCGGGTCATTCAGACCGGCCTGCGGGGAGAAGAACTCAGCAAAATGCTGGATTCCTTGTTTGAATAAAACTCAGGATTGCGATTCTTTTAACGAACGGAATCCTTTGCCCAGAATTTCATTCGCGTCAAGCACTGTTACAAAAGCATCAGGATCGATGTCGCGGATATAATCCAGCAACATGCCCACCTCCTTGCGGTTGACCACGGTGAAGATGATCTGCTTGGGATCGTTGTTAAACATTCCGTGGCCTTGCAGAAAAGTGCCGCCACGACGCAGGTCCATCATGATAACATCTTTGATCTGATCGGCCTTATCGGAAACGCTGCCAATTTCGTGGAAATCAAGACATTCCATTCATACAGCTTTGATCTTCTCGGAAAAATCGGAAGTCTTGATGGTGTGGGCGATGTCGTGAAAAGCGCTGTCGAAATGATAAATAACGGTGATGTTGAGCCGGCAAAAATCATGAAAAGCGTTCTGGTCATCGATGAAGCTCAGGACATGGATGAAAATGAGTTTGCCCTTATCCAAGCTCTTATCCGTTCCAACGATTACATGCGCGTGATCGCAGTCGGCGATGACGACCAGAATATCTATGAGTTCCGCGGATCCGACTCCAAATACATGCGTTCACTTCTTGATGACTATGGTGCCGTCAAATATGAGATGGAGGAAAATTTCAGAAGCAAGGGCAGGATCGTAGCACTGAGTAATGCTTTTGTATCATCCTT
>CAZPDS010000151.1:0-3671 GCA_964585485.1 uncultured Bacteroidales bacterium | reverse complement strand
GCCGGCGGCGTTCACACTGCTGTAATCCGGACTCATGTCTTTTTTCAACACCGAGGCGTAGGTCATCCGGGCCGAGAATTTTCCATACGTCTTTTCCGCAATGGGCGCGAATTTCCCAAGGGAGGGGAGGTTTTTGATCGTTTTCTGAATGTCGAATTTTGCAATATCCAGCGTCAGATCAACCTTTGGCGCATCCGGATTCCGTGTCCCGTAGGTGCCGCCCAGTTTTAGCGCGCCGTCAAGCAGGTTCATGCTGACGTCTTTTAGTTGTGCGGTCTGATCCTTCAGGCCCACCATGCCTTTTACATTGGTGATTTCCATCTTGTCGTACAGCACTTTTTTGATGTCGGTGTTGAGTAAAAAGTCAATATTGGCAGGCATTTCAATAACGCCAAGGTCGGAGGATTCTTCTTCACCGCCGCTCGTTTCGGCATCACTCATGAAGCTGTTCAGGTCGAGCAGGCTGGAGGTAAACGAGAAAACACCTTTCAGCAAATCATCACGGAAAAAGTAGGCCAGGTAGTTTTCGACTTTTCCTTTCAGGTTCAGATCGCTTCTCCCGCTTTTGGCCGCAAACGACACTAGCTCCATATACTGCGGGCTAAACTGCAGCTGCGCTTTGCTGATGGAGGTGCCCTCCGGAACATCCGGCGATTTGTAGACAAAGTTTTCGACGGTCATCAGCCCATGGGCATCGAATTTTTCGTAGGCTTCCTGGTCGATGTACGACATCCTGCCTTTCACAGCAATATCGGCCGTGAACTGACCGGAAAGGTTCTGATCGCTTTCCAGCGGATAATAATCCTTCACTTTCGACAGGTCCACCTTCCCTTTTACTTTCGCGTTGATGTTGGGATCCGATACCGGTGTGGAAACATAAAGACTCGCATCCACCGGAATACCGCCCATTTCAAGGTGCAGCTTGCTGACGTCGATCACGGTGTTGTCTTCGCTGCCGCCGCGGTTGCTCACCTTCGCCGCAAGGCCGATGTTGTTCACCGATTTGGGGAGATCCGGGTATTGGAACATCCCGTTGTCCACCTTTAGGTTCAATTCAAAAGCCGGCAGGCCTTTGTCGCTGTATTTGCCTTTGGCAAATCCGCTCAGTGCAAGACTTCCCGACGTTTTGATGTCGTCAAAATCTTTCATGAAAATGCCGGGTACCAGCGACAGGATATTTTTGAACTCTGTCTTTGGTGCGTTAAAGGTGAGGTCCATGTCGTACGAAGTAGTGTCGGGTATGGCAAACCAACCGTCAAACGCCAGGAAGAGGTCGTTTATACGAAGTTCATTGTCCTTGAACGTAAACCTGGAAGCCGCCAGATCAGCGTCTAAGTCCGCATCCAGTTTGATCTGTGTTTGATGAAGGTATGGAATGCCTTCGTATTCAAAGTCTACGGCTTTAATGAAGGTCTTCGTACGCAGGCTGGTGAAGTCCGCCGTGAGATCCCCGCTAAGGGTGTGGTTGAGTTTATCAACACGGGCAAACATGCGGCTTTCGTAATCATCGTAGGTGATATCGGCTTCGTTGATGACCAGCTTCTTCAGGTTCAGCTTGAATTTGGAAGGTTCCTCCGCTGTCGCGGGAACGTCTTCCGACGGCTTGGTGATATCCCAGTTGGCTTTGCCGCCGGGCAGTACCTTGAGGTGAATCACGGGCTTGTTCAGCACAATCTTGCGGACGCTATAGGTTTCCCCGCTGATGACGCTGAAGAGGTTAACGCTGACGTTCAGTTCGTCCATCTTTACCAGGGTGTCGTTTTTAAATTCCTTCACACCCACCACACTCAGGTCTTCCAGTCCCAGCGAGAAGTTGGGAAAGCTGCAGAACAGGTTCAGGCTGTAATCTTTAAAATCCACCACGGCATTCAGGTTCTTGTTGGCGGTGTCTTTCACGGCCTGCACGATCTGTTTTTTGAAAACAAAAGGCAGGATGATCATCAGCAGAAGGAGGATACCCAGCGCGATGCCGGTCCCTTTCAGGATGTTTTTCACGGTCTTGTTCATAACGGTAATGATTACGGTTTTCTATACTTTTGATTTCCGGTCTAACGCAAATGTAGTAAAAATGTCGGATCCATACCCCGCCCCCCTGGATAATAAGCAGAAATCCCCTGCGCATTTACCTGCACAAGGGATTCCTTAATTATTAATTCTTAATTTTTAATTCTTCACGGCAAGTAGACAAAGTCCTTCCCCATGAATTTCGCGGCGGTTCCCAGCATTTCCTCGATGCGCATCAGTTGGTTAAACTTGGCGATGCGTTCCGAGCGGCAGGCGCTGCCGGTCTTAATGAGGCCGGTATTGAGGGCCACGGCCAGGTCGGCGATGGTGGTGTCTTCCGTTTCGCCCGAACGGTGGCTCATCACGGCCGTGTAGCCGTTGCGGTAGGCCAGGTTCACGGCATCAATGGTTTCAGTCAGGGTACCGATCTGGTTTACTTTTACCAGGATAGAGTTGGCGACCCCCTTTTCAATCCCCATGCTCAGGCGTTCGCTGTTGGTTACAAACAAATCGTCGCCCACCAGCTGCACGTGGTTGCCGAGGGCTTTGGTCATCAGGCTCCAGCCTTTCCAGTCGTCTTCGGCCATACCATCTTCGATCGAAATAATGGGAAAGCGCTTGCACCAGTCTTTCCAGAAGTCCACCATTTCGGCGGGTTTCAGTTTATCGCCGGTGGATTTGTGGAGGTGGTACACATTTTCTTCGGGGATATAGTATTCGGACGAGGCCGGGTCGAGGGCGATAAAGACATCTTCGCCGGGTTTATAGCCGGCTTTTTCGATGGCTTTCAGGATGAAGGTGATGGCTTCTTCGTTGGATTTCAGGTTGGGGGCAAAGCCGCCTTCATCACCAACGTTGGTGGAATACTTGGATTTTTTGAGCACATCTTTCAGGTTGTGGAACACTTCGGCGCCCATGCGGATGGCGTCGGCGAACGTCTCGGCGTTTACCGGCATGATCATGAATTCCTGAAAATCGATGCAGTTGTCGGCGTGTGAACCGCCGTTGATGATGTTCATCATCGGGATGGGCAGGATGTTGGCGTTTACCCCGCCGATATAGCGGTACAGGGGCTGACCGGTGGTAATGGCGCCGGCTTTGGCGCAGGCCAGCGATACACCGAGGATGGCGTTGGCACCCAGGTTGGATTTATTGGGCGTACCATCAAGGGCGATCATGGCTTTGTCGATCATGTTCTGCTCGGTGATGTACATCCCCTTAAGTTCCTCGGCAATGGTCTTGTTTACATTGTGCACGGCTTTCAGAACCCCTTTTCCAAGGTACACTTTTTTATCGCCGTCGCGCAGTTCGTGGGCTTCATGAATTCCGGTGGAAGCGCCGGAAGGAACCGCCGCCGAACCGATAACACCGGATTCGGTCATAACATCCACTTCGATGGTTGGATTTCCCCGTGAATCGAGGATTTGGCGGGCATAAATGTTAGCAATTGTACTCATATAGATGTATTTTAAGATTGTTTTCTGTCAATCACGTTACGAAGATAAGAAATTAGTTTGAATGGCCAAGCCGCAGGGGCTACTGCCTTTTTTGTGCCGATGTCTTTCGCCCTCTATCCCCGGCCCTTTCTCCCGCGGGAGAAAGGGTGCCCGCTAGCTGATTTTTGGTGGGTATATTATTCTTCTACGTACTTGTCATTATAAACTGCA
>CAZPDS010000150.1:0-3713 GCA_964585485.1 uncultured Bacteroidales bacterium | reverse complement strand
GCGTACACTTTGGCCGACGGTTTGGAATACCTTCGTGCCGGTATCAATGCCGGAATGGACATCGATGCTTTTGCACCACGCTTGTCTTTCTTCTGGGCCATTGGCATGAACCACTTTATGGAAATTGCCAAGATGCGCGCTGCCCGTTTGCTCTGGGCTAAGATTGTAAAGCAGTTCAACCCGAAAAACCCCAAATCGCTGGCCTTGCGTACCCATTCGCAGACCTCGGGCTGGAGCTTGACGGAGCAGGATCCTTTCAATAACGTGGCCCGTACCTGCATCGAAGCCATGGGCGCCGCGCTTGGTCACACCCAGTCGCTGCACACCAATGCCCTGGATGAGGCCATTGCCCTGCCCACCGACTTTTCGGCGCGTATTGCCCGCAACACCCAGATTTACCTGCAGGAAGAAACCAACATCTGCAAGGCCGTAGATCCCTGGGCCGGTTCGTACTACGTGGAGGCACTGACCCATCAGATTGCCCACAACGCCTGGAAACTCATCCAGGAGGTGGAAGAACTGGGCGGCATGGCCAAAGCCATTGAGACCGGTCTGCCGAAGATGCGCATTGAAGAAGCCGCGGCCCGCAAACAGGCCCGCATCGACAGCGGAAAAGAAACCATCGTCGGGGTAAACAAATACCGTCTTGACAAAGAAGATCCCATCGAAACCCTCGAAGTGGACAACACGGCCGTGCGCGAAGCCCAGCTGCAGCGCCTGAAGAAACTGCGTGCTGAACGCAACAGCGACGAGGTGCAACAGGCGCTCAAAGCCATCACCGCGGCCTGCGAATCCGGCCAGGGTAACCTGCTGGAACTGGCCGTGGATGCGGCCCGCAAACGCGCCAGTCTGGGTGAGATCTCCGACGCCTGCGAAGCAGTATTCGGTCGTTACAAAGCCATCATCCGTTCTATTTCCGGAGTTTATTCCTCAGAATCTATGAATGACGAAACCTTTAAAAAAGCCGTAAAACTGGCCGACGAATTTGCCGCCCTCGAAGGCCGCCGTCCGCGCATCATGATTGCCAAGATGGGCCAGGATGGCCACGACCGTGGTGCCAAAGTGGTGGCGACGGGTTATGCCGATATCGGTTTTGATGTCGACATGGGTCCCTTATTTCAAACGCCCGCCGAAGCCGCCAAACAGGCCGTCGAAAACGACGTGCACGTGCTGGGCGTTTCCAGCCTGGCCGCCGGCCATAAAACGCTGGTGCCGCAGGTGATTGATGAGTTGAAAAAGCTGGGCCGTGAGGACATCATGGTGATTGTAGGGGGTGTGATCCCGCCGCAGGATTATCAGTTCCTCTACGATGCCGGCGCTGCCGCGATCTTCGGTCCCGGAACCAAAATCCCCGAGGCCGCTATTAAAATGCTGGAGATACTTCTGGCAGCAAGGGCATAGGTACTGGAAACAGGCGCCGGGGAATGGCCCCGGATGCTGCGTGATCTTTTATGAAGAAACAGCTTTTCCTTTGGGAGAAGCTGTTCCTTTTTATAAGCATTTTGTATGGTAAATAATATGATTCTGTCCTGAGTACCTTGCAAAATCATTTACCTGACGATCGTCACATTGCCGTGCTTCTGTTCTGCGGCGCCGTTTTGATAGATGATTTCGGCCGTATAATAATACACGCCCACGGGGCTTTCCTGGCCCTGCCAGCGGCCATCCCAGGCGGGCGCTGCCTCCTGTCCTTCGAATACCAGGTTGCCCCAGCGGTTGTAGACTTTTATACTGACCTGAGCAATGTTCTGTCCTTTTACCAGAAAAAAATCATTGGCCCCATCCCCGTTGGGAGAGAACACATTGGGAATATAGGCCACGTTTTGCTGCTCAGGTGGGGGCATGGTGTCGGAACAGGGACAAAGGGAAAAGTTGTCGAAAAAGTAATAAGACAAATCTTCTTGAGGTGAACCAAAATAAATTTTATTTATATCACTTTCCTGAGCAAATGTACCCACCGTAAAAAATTGCTCTCCACCCGAGGCAATGAAATTTCCGAAAATCAGTGTCCAATTGGTTGTGTCAGTTATTATTCTGCCGATTTGATTATTTACTTGCGCAGGAAAATACATTGCTGTTTCGAGAGTACTTGGCGTTTTCGGTAGAGTGTCTGAAAAATAAATGCTTAAAGCATCTATGGCAACAAAAGGAGTAGTGTTTTTAAAATTAAAAAGTTTTACCCAAAATGCACAATGGTAGCATTGTTTCGCAATAAGAGGTTCATTCAATGCTCCTTGAAGATATTCTCTTGTGGGCAAATTATTATCATATATATATGTGCGTATTCCTGCATATCCATTTCCAAAATCGGCGTGTTGAAACAAGGCGAGTAATGATTGATCTGTTATTGAATCTATTCCACAAATATTTAAATATTCTGATGAACTTCCTGCCAATGGTAGTGGTTGTGTCCAGTTCTTTGCACACTCAATCCTACCGGCATCTGTCGGGCAGCATGTGTATTCTTCTAAATTAGGGTTTTTAATTAGATTATCAGATAAACATTGACTTTTACCCGGAAGAGTAAAAGTCAATGTTAAAGCAAAAGCTAAAATGAATTCATTTAATTTCATCTTATTTGATTATCACCAATCGATTGCTGTATAATTTTTCTTCAGCGGAGTTCAAAACTTCATAAAAGTATATCCCATTACTGAGCTTGCTGACATCAATATCAATTGAAACACCATTTGCATGAATAGTCCTTTCGAGAATAATGGTGCCTAAGGTGTTCCTTATTGCGAATTTACAAAATTCATCAGACAATCCTATTACTTCAACCGATAACGTGCTTTGCGCGGGATTGGGATAAACTCTTACTGCAATGTTGACGGCATCACTCCCTGCGTTTTCTTGCTCAATACTCTTGGGATTGATCGCGGCCTCTGTGTATCCCACTATGGCACGTGCAGTATATACAGCATCTCCATTTACATAGGGTGAAGATGAAGCAAGCGTTTCAAGTTCGTCTATCACACTTTGTGAAAGCGGATATTGAGGAGCAACGTATTCAAGGTAGACTCCATTGACCCATTTTCTATTTGTCTCAAGTTGATTGTCTGGTAAAATCGAATTGTTCAGTGATGCTGCGCTATCATACTGCTCATTTTGAATCATACAATATATCCTGTTAAAGTGTCCTATATTACCAGAGAGAAGTTTATTATAAAATTCAGAGATCGTAATGTCTGTTAATGAAGTAGCGTTCGATAAAGCAGTGTAAGCATATTGTTTTTCAAAATATTTAAACGACTCGTCCAACTCGTAATAATCATTCGATTCGCTAATAATGTCACCCATTTCAGTTTCGTTATAAACTATTGATGAAGCCAATGTGGATGAGCTTTGTCCTGCCATTGACATACTGCCGCATCCTGAACAAGAAGATTGTGTCGGGTTTCCTGCTCCGACTTTTGATATTCCCCCAAGTTGTGCAGGAAGAGAAATCGTAAAATCAAATTGCCCACCTGAAGTTCGATAATACCAAATCGATCCGGTTGGCAAGATAAAGCCATTTGCAGCATCGATCCCACTATACCCGGCGGGCACACTATACCATTTATTATCATTTGGTAAGGTGGATATTCCCTGGTTAGACAATGCTGTTTGAACGCTATTGTAAGCGGCATCAAAATAGAACCCATTATAATTACCATTAGATGTGTTGCATTTAAACTGCGTGCCTAAAAGGGAACCAGCTCCTCGGATGCCGG
>CAZPDS010000149.1:0-3741 GCA_964585485.1 uncultured Bacteroidales bacterium | reverse complement strand
TTAAGGTAAGTTGTAACCTTTATTTTAAAAAGCCCGTTTAACGACGGGCTTTTTTATTGCCAGCTAAAGACCACAGATTCTCTATCTATGATAATTACATATCTAAATTTTTCGTTAAATAGAATTTGTAAGCAACCACACATTAATAATAAACGTCATAAGTGGGTACCTCCAACAAAAAAATCACTATTTTTGGCAAAATATATTGACATATGAAAACTGTCGCTAAAGGACACGTCATCAGTATACTCCGCAACATCCTGATTTTTTCCATACTTTGGTTATCGCTGCCCCGGGCTTATGCACAACCCGCCAATGATAATTGCACGGGTGCCATTCCGCTGCCGGTTACTTCAACGTGTAGTTACAGCACGTATACGCTGGTCGGAGCGACAGCATCAACAACACCTTCCACGCCACCAGCACCCGGTTGTGCAAACTATGGCGGTGGTGACGTATGGTTTACTGTTACTGTGCCCGCATCTGGTCTCCTCGTTATTGATACAGATGACCTGGGTGTTACAGATGGAGGGATGGCTTTGTATTCCGGTACGTGTAATGCGCTCACGCTGATTGATTGTAATGATGATGACAGCGATAATGGTGCGATGCCAAAAATCAAAAATTATACTCTTACACCGGGGGCAACATTGTACGTGCGTTTTTGGGAGTACGGCAATGATAACCTAGGTACTTTCGGTATATGTGCATTCGAGCCACCTCCACCGCCCGCCAATGCGCTTTGCGGTGGTGCTGACCCTTTTTGTACTGGCACAACCTATAACTTCCCAGCCGGTGTTGACGCCGGGACCGGGGAACCTGGACCAAACTACGGTTGTTTATCATCAACACCTAACCCTGTCTGGTACTACCTCAAGGTGGCCACCAACGGGCCCATTGAGATTTATATGTATGGCAGTGCCGGAGAAGATATTGATTTTGCATGCTGGGGGCCTTTTACTGACCCGACAACTCCTTGCACAGCCTTGTTAACCAGCGCACAGACCACAAGCCATCCTACTTCCGGAGCAACAACCCTGTATCCATCGCTGAATATGATCGATTGCAGTTATGATGCTCAGGAAGAGGAATGGTGTTATATTCCCAACGCTGTGGTTGGGCAATACTACCTTCTACTCATCACCAACTTCAGTAATGACGTACAAAACATAGTCTTCTCCCAAAGCGGGGGTACCGGCACCACAGACTGCAGCATTATTGCACCTCCAATCACCAACAACGGGCCACTTTGTGTTGGAGAGACACTCCAATTAAATGTGACATCGCCAACGGCGGGAGCCACCTATGCCTGGACGGGGCCCAACGGATTCACCTCCTCCACCATGAATCCCAGCATCCCGAATGTCACCGCAACTACGGCCGGTACCTATTCGCTCACCATTCAGGTTGGTACGGAGATCAGTTCGCCTGTTACCACAACAGTTGTCGTGAATCCCAACCCGACAGTAACCGCCCTTGCCTCACCTTCCGGAATCTGTCTTGGATCGTCGACGAACCTAACGGCATCGTCCACCGTAAGCGGCACCACCTATGCCTGGTCAAATGCCATGACGGGTACTCCCATTATCGTTTCTCCAAGTGTCAACACAACTTATACTGTTACCGGAACTGCGAGTGGCTGCACCGGAACTGCGACAGCCACGGTAAGCATCAATCCCGCGCCAACGCCGACGGCCGGGAATAACTCCCCCTTGTGCGCTACAAGCACACTTAACCTTACTTCCGGTGGCGGTACTTCGTATGCATGGACCGGACCGGGCGGCTTCACGAGCAACCTGCAAAATCCAGTAATTGCCAACGCACCCACGACAGCCAGTGGAACCTATACGGTAACGGTTACCGGCAGCAATGGCTGCACAGCCTCTACAACAACGATCGTCACGATCAATACTGAGGCGAATCCAACAGCCAGCAGTAATACCCCGGTTTGCGAGGGTGGTTCACTTAATCTCACGGTCAATCAGACGGCCCAGGTTTATAATTGGACAGGGCCCAACGGTTTCACCAGTGCTGTTCAGAATCCGGTCATCAATCCGGTTACGCCTGCAGCCACTGGCATATACACTGTCACCATTACACAGAACGGTGGTTGTACGGGTAGCACCACCACCGAAGTTAGCGTACCGGCCATGCCAGTTGCATCAACGCCTACCAGCCTCCAGATTTGCTACGGTACCGCTGTGCCGGCCATCAACCTAAATGGCACACCCTCCGGAGTGGCCTTAAACTGGAGCAACTCCAATCCGAATATCGGACTGGGTGTGTCTGGCACCGGCACCATCCCGGCCTTTACAGCAACAAACAATGGCAGCACGCCGGCCACTGCCACCATTACCATTACGCCCACCGCAAACGGATGCACAGGTGCAGCGGTAAGCTTCGACATTACGGTTAACCCGCCTCCGGCCATATCCTTTCCGGCGCTGAGCGCCTTGTGTGCTGATGCCAGCCCTCTTCAGCTAAATTCCGTAACACCAACGGGCGGCAGTTTCACCGGTAACGGCGTTAACGGTACCACCTTTGATCCCGCGGTATCGGGCGTTGGAACCTTCCAGATCACGTACACCCTTGCCGACGCCCTGGGCTGCACCAACACGGCCACCCAGAGCATCACGGTTCACGCCATGCCAACCGTGAACATCAATCCTCAGGATGCCTCCATTTGCTCGGGCGACCCCATTTCACTGACAGCTTCCGGCGCCACCAGCTATGTCTGGTCCGGTGGTTCCGGATTGAATCAAACCACCGGCGCCAATGTTACCGCCAATCCACAGAGCACAGCCACCTATCAGGTTACCGGCACCTCCAACGGCTGTACAGGCAGTGCCAGCACCACCGTCACCATCAACGCCTTACCCGCCATTGGATTTTTGGCTTCCCCACTGGAAGGCTGTGAACCGCATGAAGTAAACTTTTCCTTCTCACCCACAAGCGATTTCTTACCCGCTTCGTGGTCCTGGAACTTTGGCTACGGTTCAGCAAGCTCCACCAATGAAAACACCTCTTATCTCTACACCGAGCATGGGATCTACGTTGCAACGCTGACGGCTCTTTCCGCTGACGGATGCCCTGTAAGCGCCACTACCACCATACAAGTATGGCCAATGCCGGTTGCTGAATTTTCAGCTCATCCCGATGTGGTAACCACGACTGATCCGACGGTTCACTTCACAGATCTGACTACGAATGCCAACAGCTGGCGCTGGGATTTTGGCGATCCGGCCTCCGGCAACTTCAACCTTTCCGATATGCAGTATCCCATGCATGATTATCTGCAGGCGGGGAACTACAATGTTACGCTCAACGTTACCAACGAACACGGATGTTCCGACACCGTGGTTCACAACATTGTCGTTCACAATCCCTTTGTATTCTGGGTCCCCAACGCATTTTCCCCCAACGGCGATCAGGTGAATGACTATTTCGGTCCGCAGGGTGAAGGCGTATTGGAAGACAGCTATCTGATGCGTGTTTTTGATCGCTGGGGACGTCAGATCTATTTTACCACGGACATTAATGCACCCTGGGATGGTCGTGATGCATCGGGGAAGGTTCAGCCGGAAGGCATCTATTGTTACCAGATTTATATTACGGATGAGAATCTGTTCACCCACGATCTCATCGGTTCATTTACCCTGGTTCGGTAAAAAAAAGAGGCTGCTGAGCAGCCTCTTTTTTTTTAAACTTAATCACCGCTTACCGGCCGGTGTTTCTTTCGCA
>CAZPDS010000148.1:0-3778 GCA_964585485.1 uncultured Bacteroidales bacterium | reverse complement strand
CTTCAGTGATAGGTTCCATAGGATAAATTAATTTACAGGGTGCGGATTGGATCAGCCCACGCTGCCTTCCAGACTAATACTAAGCAGCTTCTGCGCTTCCACGGCAAACTCCATAGGTAATTTATTCAGCACTTCGCGGGCGTAACCGTTCACGATGAGTCCGATGGCCTTTTCCTGATCGATGCCCCTTTGCTTGCAATAGAAAAGCTGGTCGTCGGAAATCTTCGATGTGGTGGCCTCGTGTTCAACGATAGCCGAGCTGTTTTCCACTTTCAGGTAGGGATAAGTATGAGCCCCGCACTGATCACCCATGAGCAGGGAGTCGCATTGCGAGAAATTCCGCGCATTTTTGGCCTTCTTCGATACGCGGACCAGACCACGGTAGCTGTTGTCACTCCGCCCGGCCGAAATACCTTTCGATATAATGGTGCTTCGGGTGTTCTTTCCCAGGTGAATCATTTTGGTGCCGGTATCGGCTTGTTGGAAATTATTGGTAACGGCCACCGAATAAAACTCCCCAACGGAGTTTTCACCCGCCAGGATGCAACTGGGGTATTTCCAGGTCACCGCAGATCCGGTTTCCACCTGCGTCCAGCTGATCTTGCTATTACGGCCTTTGCACAAGCCCCGCTTCGTGACAAAATTATAGATACCGCCTTTCCCCTCTTTGTTTCCCGGGTACCAGTTCTGGACGGTTGAGTATTTGATTTCGGCATCCTCCATCGCCACCAGCTCCACCACCGCCGCATGCAACTGATTTTCGTCACGCTGAGGTGCGGTGCAGCCTTCCATGTAGCTTACGTAACTGTCTTCATCGGCCACAATAAGCGTACGTTCAAACTGGCCGGTATTGGCAGCATTGATCCGAAAATAGGTAGATAGCTCAATCGGGCAACGAACGCCTTTGGGGATGTAGCAGAAAGAGCCATCCGTAAAAACGGCCGAATTAAGAGCCGAAAAATAGTTATCACTGTATGGAACAACAGAACCCAGGTACTTTTTTACGAGCTCGGGATGATTCACAATCGCTTCGCTCAGCGAACAGAAGATGATGCCCTTTTCTTCGAGCGTTTTTTGGAAGGTAGTTTTTACCGAAACGGAATCGATTACGGCATCCACCGCCACACCCGAAAGCATTTTTTGTTCATTGAGAGAAATACCGAGCTTATCGAACGTCTTTAGTAATTCAGGATCCACTTCGTCGAGACTCGTCAGTTCCTTTTTCCGTTTAGGGGCGGCGTAGTAGATGATATCCTGAAAATCGATGGTTGGAAAAGAGACGTGAGCCCAGCGTGGCATTTCCATCCCGAGCCATTTTTGATAGGCTTTCAGGCGAAATTCAAGCACAAACTCCGGTTCATTCTTTTTCCTGGAGATAAAGCGGATAATATCCTCATTAAGCCCGCGGGGCGCGGTTTCCATTTCAATATCGGTATAAAAACCGTATTTATAGTCGGAACCTGTAACCTCGTTGAGAATCTTATTTTTTTCCTTTTCCATAATCGAATCATTAGTTAGTGATCATCCGGCATTAGGGCTTATCCAGCCTCACAAGCCAGGCTGGTATTATTGTGCACAAAAGTACTAAAATAAAGCGGGATATAAAGAAAGATTCCAAATAATAATCAGGGATGCTGCCGTGAATAAAACAAAACCCTGATTATCTGCTATATAACTAATCAAATGCGAGCCACTTCTCAAATTTTCCAAAAACAAGAAACTTGTTATTGATTGTTTTACTGATATCTAACAACTACGAACCGTTCTATTTTCCCATTTTGGGAATATTTTGATCTATTATGAAGTGACTAAATTGAAGATGGAATAGCCAGGATTGCATGGTTTAAAAAGAACTCAAAGCGTTAACTATGTTTGATTTAGGCGCAATTGACGTGGATGTTTCGAACCGTTTCCCCATCACATACAATTATTCAATCCTTATAGATACCCCTACAACGGTTTAGCTTTGCAGGAAAAGAGTCCTCCATGTTGCGTGAACACGTCTTTGTTCTCGAAAGCGAATCAACTTACGCACAGTTGATCAGCGACCGGTTGATACTGGAGCCGGAGTTCGAGTTACAGACGTTTAGCAGTGGTCAAGGCTTGCTCGCGCAGTTGTATCGACAGCCTTTGTGTATAATTCTTAGCACTACGCCGAATGATATTTCTTTGAAAGAGCTTGTGCTCCGTATTCGCGAGTTCAGTATGGAACCGGAGATTGTACTGCTGATAAAACCTGCTGAAATTGAATTCATCCCTGAATTCATCCGCCTGGATTTGTGGGAAGTCCTGGTGAAAGACAGCAACATGAAACATTTCATCTGGTTACTGATTAAACGCCTGAACCGTTCCCGGAAACAAAGAGAAAACCGGGCACGCCTCAATGATCTTGTTTTTAAAGAAATTCCGGAAGACTATCAACTGAATCAGGCGGGAAGTGCCAACAAAAAGACGCTTTCTTTTGTCCGGAAAGCCACACAAAACAAAGCACCGGTATTGCTGTATTCCCGACCTGGTTCCGAGCCGGAGAAACTGGCGTTGTTGATACACACGCTAAGCAAATCCACAGCCGGACCTTTTGAAAAAGCAAATCTGCGATTATGGCCGAAAGAAAAGCACTTTCAGCTACTTTTCGGAGGAAGAAAAGCGGGCGCCGAAAATCAGGGTTTGTTCCAAAAAGCAGCCGGGGGGACCTTGTACCTCGCGCATCCAGAACTTCTCAGTGACCAGCTTCAGGACAAGTTGCTGCGTTCCACCACCGCCATGCGCACACCATCCCTGCAGCCATCGGAGGCATCCCCGTTAACCCGCCTGATACTCAGCACTGAAAAAAGCCCTGCCGATCTGGAGGCCTCTTCCAAAATCGAAAAGTCATTTCTGGAACAACTAAATCGTCAATCGTTTCGGATTATTCCATTAAATGAAAAGCCCGAGGAAATTGCCGGCATCGCGCAGAACTACATCGAGCAATATTGCCGACTTATGGTGCTGCCCCTAAAAAAACTGACACCGGCCGCCTTACTGAAATTAAAGATCCATCCCTTCCCGGATGATGTCAGGGAATTGAAGGAAATTTTAAGAAGAGCCATCGAACTAAGCTCCGGCGACACCCTGGATGAAATCGACCTGGTCTTCCCGGATCCGGCCTATAACCTTTCTCTGAACAACACAAATGCGAGCGACCATGCGGCCAAGGTACAACGAGTCGCGTATTACTTAAAAGTGTTTGACAATAATGTGAACCGGGTAGCGCGACATCTGAACATCGGAAAATCGACCATATATCGGTACCGCGAAGAGGGGCTGGTCGATTTTTAGGAATGAACTAAAACATTCCGATTCTTGCTAAATATCATAAAATTATTTTTCAACCCGAAACGAACAGGCTATGTATCTGTCCATCTGTTTGTTTGCTGTCAGTCAACTTGTTTAAGCATCTACGATTAACACTATTTTTTTACCTCTTCACCGGCAAATTTTTGATCGGCTTGTAACTTTTTTTATATTTGCTCTCCTAATTTTTTAGCTAGCCTACTCAAACCCTACCTTATGAATGGAAATTCTTCCATTAGCAGTCATTTTCTGTTACAATGGCTAAATCAAGTAACGAAACAACCGACAAATCAACCAAAAATAAACCTTCATTTCATGAGAAACATTCGTTTACTCCTTGTTGTGCTGGGATTACTATTCGGGTTCAACCTGAATACCTTTGCGCAGATCAGTAGTGGCGGCACGCCCCCCAGCTTTCAATACCGGGATGCGCTGCCCGACAATT
>CAZPDS010000147.1:0-3791 GCA_964585485.1 uncultured Bacteroidales bacterium | reverse complement strand
GTGGCGGGCGACAGGGTGATGGGTCCGAGGTAGTTGAAATTAATGGTGCTGCCCGGGGTGATCTTATTGCCGCATTTGTCGGCCAGGGAAGGATTGGGATTGATCACAATCTGATACGGACCGGTGGGTAAGCTCCCGTTATGGGTGATAACAAGTTGGCTTGTCAGCGCGCCGCCGGTGGTCGGACAGTTATATCCGAGGATCTGCGTTATCGCACTGCTGTAATTGACAGAGGTAGCCGTATTAACCAGCCTGAAGTCGTTTTGCTGCACGCTAAGGCATTGTACGGGTTCGCTCATGGTGAGCAGGATGTTGTTGCTGTTGCAATCCGGGGCAATGGCGGTCATCGTGGGCGGAGTGGCATCATAGATCACCGCAGTTCCGGCGAAGGTTATGGAGAACCCGGTGTTGTCGCCGGTCCAGTTGTCAACGATCAGGGCGTAAGTATTGCCGGCGGTCATGTTGGTGATACCAGGCATGGTGGGATCCTGGCTGGCGCTGTAACTGACGGCTGGAAGTTCAGTTTGGGCAGCCGGGGTGGCCAGCGTCAAACCCGTGACACCGTAGTCAGCGGAAAAGTTACAGCGCACCGGCGTGGAGGACGGAACGTGCGTGCATCCGCCGATGCTGGTCAGGTTGTACAGGGCAAAGTCATAATCTTTGGTGGTGTTGATCGTGAAGGCAAAGGTGCCCGAGGTCTGGCAGGTAAATACATACCAGATGGAGTTGGTTTCGCCGCCATGTAAGCAGGTGGTTGTGGCCACTTCCTGTATGCTGCCGTGATCAAAGTAGGAGCCTACGTATGAGTAAGTGTTGTTGCATAATGGAATAGCACCGGCGCAATCCTGTTCGGGACCCGTTTGGCTGCCCAGCGGCATAATGGACTGTTGGCCGCAGATTCTGAAATTGCCGGTGGAGCCGGGTGCGGTAGCAACCAGCAGAAAGTACGGAACGCCGGGGGTCAGGTTGTCGAAGTGAAAGGTTTGAGAGGCCGGACCGCACATGGTCTGAATTCCATCGGGGGCGCTGCAACTGCCGCGCATCAAAAAAGTCAGCACATTACTGCCCTGGCCCAGTGAGGGCGCACCAAGGCTCCCGGGGACCTGGAAATCAATGTCGATCTGCGTATTGCTGCCGGTCAGGGTAAAGGTGTACCACACGGAAGGCGAGTTCACCGGAACGCATCCTCCATAATAGTCACCGGTGGCCTGGATGTTGGTTTGTTCGTTAAGGCAACTACCGTTCAGGGGAAGTGCGCGGGCACTGCAAATGTCATCGTTGCCGGGAGCGGCTTTTGGCCCCCCTTCAGCGCGCGGGCCTTTGAAGGCTGTTTCCGGAACTTTCACCGGAGATGACCGGAAGCGGGGCGTGTCAATCACCTGGGCTTGCGGGGTGGTGGCCGTAAAATCGACCCGCTCCTCGTCCGGGATCAGCACTTTTTCCAGTCGGCCATTCTCCGGACGGGCCGCCTCTTTCTGCATCAGCAGGGGGTCCATACGTTTTTCTTCGGGTATCCAGGTTTTATGCGTTTGAACCGGTGTCTGGACCTGCGCCTGTACATTCCAGGAGAATGTAAAAATAAGGGCAAGCGATAAAATGGCAGCAAAAAGATTAGTAAAATGAGTCATGCTATTGATAAATTTTTTCTAAACAATGGGGTAGTTGCAAATACTTGCTTTCCAGCGATAGTGCTTAAATAATGTTTATTTGGCTGCAAAGTTACAATATAATGTAGTAGTGTGTGAAAAAATTCATAATGTGCCACAAATATTAACATATACATTCTTTCGGACTTTAATTAAATCTACGCTTATTTGTTACTTAGGAATGATCTGAATGCATATAAACCTTGCTGGATGCCTAAATTTAGGAGTCACCTTTCCGGAAAGGCTACCTTGAATCGGTCTTTCTACGCCTGAGCGCTCGATGACTTTAGTGCTCTAGTGAATCAGTACCCGCCGGTGGTAAACCTGGCTTGCGGTGGTGATTTGGACGATGTAGATGCCAGCGCAGAGATTTTCAACGGGTAATTTTAACGTAAGGTCGCTGTTGCTTGTGGACGGGTTAGTGGAATACGCAATGGAACCGGTCGCCGAAACTAGGCGAATCTGCTGGATTTTACCGAGTTCCTCCGGAATCTCAAGCAAAAGGTAACCCTGTGATTGAAAATCAGCAATGCGGATATTTTCGCCGGAAGGCCGGCAACCCACCTCAATGGTTTTACTGGTTTCACGCTGTCCGTCGTAGTCGGTCTGTATCAGCTTATACAGGGCGGTGGCTCCATCCAGGTTTTCATCGGTGTAGGTGTAGGTTTGCGGGGAATTGCTGTTTCCGGCCCCGGGCAAGGTGGCAATGACCTTGAAATCCGCCTGGTTCAACGAACGCATCACCAGCCAGTAATCGTTGTTCGTTTCGGAGGCGGTGGACCAGGTCAGTGTGGTGCGTCCGTTGCTGCATGCACCGCTGAAATCCACCAGGCTGACGGGCAAAATACTGCACTCCCTGAAGGTGCCGCCATCCAATTGGAAGGTCAGGTTAAATCCGGCATCGCCCGGACTCCAGTTGTTCACCATAAGGTAGTAGCGCTGGTTGGGCTGGGTGGATAGGGTCGAGACCCAACCATCGCCGCTGACATCTTCGCTGACATCGCCGGCGGATGCGCTCATACCGGTACTGCCGCTGGCGTTAATGGCCGCATAACTGCATCGGATAGGGCTTCCAAGCGAAGGGCAGGCATCGGCCTCGTACAGCGCGAAGTCATAATCGTCAGCATTGTCAAAAGCATCAACAGTCAGGCTCAGAACACCCGGAGTAGCCGTCTCGAAATAATACCAGGTGGTGTAGTGTTCGGTTAGCATGCAGCCGGCACATGTTGAGGAAAGGCCGGGTCCGTTGGCGGATCCGCTGAATGCCGTGTTCCCACAGGCCGCGATAGCGCCTTCACAATCGCTCGACGGAAGGTTGTTGGCCACGTTGCAATCGCTGCAGTGCAAATTAATGTAGAATCCGCCATACGTGTAGCTGTCGTCCGAGGTGAAGCGGAAACCCAGACAGCCGCTGGAGTCCGATGAGGTATAGATCACCGGCGTTCCCCAGTCTTTGGCACCGGTAAGGGTGGCGAGTGTTGCACTGTTTTGGGTGGGGCCGTTCAGTATTGTTAAATAGTCGTAGCCCGCTTCTATAGAATAATACTGCACCTCAGCGCTCATGCATTTTCCGGTTGCGTTAGGACAAAACGTACGGTAAATGGCGTTTACGTTATTACTGTAGAGGCCCCCGGAGGCCTGGGTTCCGTTATCCGCAAATACATGGGGCAGTGTGGCGTCGCAATCGAGGTTGCTCATGCAATTTCCCAGGTAAGTGTCTTCCATGCCTTCCGTCGCCTGGTACGAAACAGAGGCCGGCACTTGCCAGCACAGGTTTACGGAAATTGTGACGCTGGCGGTGTGGTTGTGGGAGCCACTGCAGCTGCCGGTGCCGGTAAAGCGAACTAAAAAGAATAAGCCGTTCACCGGAACACCCCCCAGGGCATCCCAGTTCAGGCTCCATCCCGCACCAATGTTGTTCATATTCAGCATGGCGCCGGCGCTGCCGCTGATGACGGTAACATTAAGGTGGGTCAGGTTGCTGGGACTCCCATCCACCAGCGGATTCGTGATGGTAACTGTACAACGGCTGATGATGGCCCCGGTCGGAATGTTGCAACTTCCGCTGCCGGCATTGTTGCCTTCAATAAAGGTTATGGCTGGGCTTACTGTACAATAATCGAAACGGTCAGCCGGACCGCAGGA
>CAZPDS010000146.1:0-3798 GCA_964585485.1 uncultured Bacteroidales bacterium | reverse complement strand
ATTATATCGTACCCGACTTCGTGCACGTTCTCTTCGAAGGCCGTATCGTAAAATCCGGGCCACGCGAACTGGCACTGGAACTGGAAGAAAAAGGTTACGACTGGATCAAAAAGGAGTTGGACGCTTAAGAAGGAAAGGACCCCATGATGAACAAGCAACTCACCCTGAATCCTTCCCTGCACAGTCCCGTAGAACTGCTCCGGCAACACACGGAACTCATCGGGAAAAACGACAATCCCTACCTCGCGAAACTCCGGGCCGCCGCTGCGCGTTCATTCGAACAGCAGGGTTTCCCCACCCGCAACCTGGAAGCCTGGAAAAACACCAGCCTGGAAGAAGCCCTCAACAAGGACTACGTTTTCAACCTCCAGCCCCCGGCCACACAAGTAAACCCTCACTCCATCTTTCGCTGCGAAATTCACAACTTCGAAACCTACCTCTTTACCCAGCTCAACGGATGGAATATTATTGAACAATCGCCCCTGACCACCCTGCCCAACGGCGTGATCGTGGGCAGCCTTTGGGAAGCCATCAAACAGTACCCGGCCATCTTTGAAGAACACTACGGGCAATACGCCCGCACCGAATTCAACGGCATGATCGCACTCAATACGGCCTTCGCACAGGACGGACTGTTCATCTATGTGCCCGACAATACCATCGTTGAGAAACCCATCCAGATGGTAAACATCGTGCAAACCGACGAAGCCCTGTTCATCCAGCCCCGTCACCTCATCGTGGTCGGCAAAAACAGCAAGCTCACCTTCGTGCATTGCGACGACAGCACACAAAAGGAGAACACTTTTATCAACTCCGTCACCGAGGTTTTCATGGATGAGAACAGCGAGGTGGATCACTACAAAATGCAAAACAAAGATGCAGGCTCCACCGTTGTGACGTCCCTCTTCATCCACCAGAACGACCGCAGCCGTGCTACCACACATACGCTAACTTTCAACAGCGGCGTGCTTCGTAACGATGTTTACGCCGACCTGCAGGGTACCGGCTGCGACACACAGCTTAACGGCCTCTACCTGGTCGACCGCAAGCAGCACATCGACAACCAGGTTTACGTCAACCACGCCAAACCGGATAATACCAGCACGCAACTCTACAAGGGCATCATCGACGATGAAGCCAGCGCAGTATTCAATGGCCATATCTTTGTGGCCCGCGATGCACAGCGTACAGCCGCCTTCCAGACCAACCGCAACATTCTGCTGACCGATACCGCCAGGGTAACCACCAAGCCTTTTCTGGAAATCTACGCCGATGATGTGAAATGCTCGCATGGCGCCACCGTTGGTCAGCTCAACCCCGACTCCATGTACTACATCCGCTCACGCGGCATCTGCGAACGGAACGCCCGCATGTTGTTGATGTATGCCTTTGCCGCTGAAGTCATCCAGAAAGTCACCATCGACATTCTCCGCGAACGCCTGGATGCCATGGTACAAAAACGGCTTAAAGGCGAACTGTCGATCTGCGATCAATGCGTGCTGCACTGCAAAGATCAGCGCGCCATCACCTTCGACATCGACGTGTCTAAAGTATAAATCCCCGCATCAAAAAAAACGGTTTGGCATGCTGGATATTGAAAAAATACGGAACGAGTTTCCGGCCCTGCATCAACAAGTGTACGGAAAAGATCTGGTGTATTTCGATAACGCGGCCACCACGCAAAAGCCGCGTCAGGTGATCGATACGCTGGTGCACTACTACGAACAGCAAAACAGCAATATCCACCGTGGCGTTCATTACCTCTCGCAACAGGCAACCGATGCGTTTGAAGCCACCCGCGAACAAGTACGCCGCTTCATCAATGCCACCGATACCCGTGAAGTCATCTTCACGCGCGGCACCACTGAATCCATCAACCTTGTAGCCAGTTCGTTCTGCAAACGCTTTGTCAATGAAGACGACGAAGTACTGGTGTCGGAAATGGAACACCACTCGAACCTCGTTCCCTGGCAACTTGCCTGTTCTGACCGCAAGGCGCGTGTGGTCGCTATTCCGGTAACTGACACCGGCGAACTGGACCTTGATGCCTTCGAACGTCTGTTGAACAAGCGCACCAAAATCGTGGCCGTGACCCATGTCTCCAATACGCTGGGCACCATTAACCCGCTCGGGCAAATTATCGCGAAAGCGCACCAATACAACATTCCGGTTCTTATCGACGGGGCCCAGGCCGTATCGCACCTGAAGGTTGACGTGCAGCAACTCGATTGCGACTTCTACTGCTTCTCCGGCCACAAGATGTACGCACCCATGGGCGTTGGCGTACTTTATGGCAAAGAAAAATGGCTGCAAGCTATGCCACCTTACCAGGGTGGCGGCGAAATGATTAAAACGGTAAGCCTGAAAGAATCCACCTTCAACGATCTGCCGTTTAAGTTTGAAGCCGGCACCCCCAACGTGGGCGATGTGCTGGCCCTGGGCACCGCACTGCGCTTCATGGAGGAAATCGGGCTGGAAAATATCGCGGCGTATGAACATCAGTTGCTGACCTACGCCACGCAACGACTGGAAGAAAGCGGCGACATCCGCATCATCGGCACGGCTCCCGAAAAAACAGCGGTGCTCTCCTTTCTCATTGAAAATATCCACCCCTTTGATGCCGGAACCATCCTTGATAAACTGGGCATCGCCATCCGCACCGGACATCACTGCACCCAGCCCCTCATGGATCACTACCGGATCCCCGGCACCATGCGCGCCAGTTTCGCCGTGTACAACACCACCAGCGAAATCGACCTTATGATCGACGCCATCGCCCGCACAAAGAAAATGTTTAGCCTGACCAAATAACACACTCACCCCAATAATAACACACAAACAATAATCATAATTATTAATTGTTAATTATTAATTTTTAATTCTCCGTATGAGCCTGCATGATGCCGAAAACGAAATCCTCCAGGAGTTCAGTTATTTTGAAGACTGGATGGACAAATACCAGCATATCATTGATCTGGGCAACACCCTGCCCATTATAGATCCGCAATATAAAACGGAGCAATACCTCATTACAGGCTGTCAGTCGCAGGTGTGGCTGCACGCCGCGTGGGACAACGGTCTTGTGATCTTTACCGCGGATAGCGACGCCATTATTACCAAGGGCATTGTGAACCTCCTGATCCGTGTACTTTCCAACCGCACCCCCGACGAGATCATCAAAGCCAAACTCGAATATATTGATCAGTTGGGCTTACGCGAACACCTGTCGCCCACCCGCTCCAATGGCCTGCTGGCGATGATCAAGCAGATGAAACTCTACGCGGTAGTATTTAAGGCGAAGTACGAGAAGTAGATCCTGACTTCCGGCACCACCCCGGCCCTTCCCAAGGGAATTAAAAATTAATAATTAATAATTAATAATTAGCTACATTAGATTCATCCTGCAATCCGGCACTCTCCACCTCTATCCCCGGCCCTTTCCCCCACGTGGTAAAGGGTGCCGGACCTATAAGCTTTAGTAAGCATGTAAATGTTTGTGACCTTAATGACCATAAATTACAATTCGACAGAAAATATCGATCTGTTCTATTTTGCATAGGTTCATCGCAGCTAATTTTTAATATGCTTAGAATTCGACGTTTTCTGTCGCATTGCAGTTTACAACGACAAGTACGTAGCCGAATAATATACCCACCAAAAATCAGCACAGCGGGCACCCTTTCTCCCGCGGGAGAAAGGGCCGGGGATAGAGGTCGATAACCTCCTGCCGTCCGCCGCATGCCTGCGCCCTGCAGGAAACAAACGGCGCATCGTGCGCCGGTGGGCAGAGAGGTTATT
>CAZPDS010000145.1:0-3810 GCA_964585485.1 uncultured Bacteroidales bacterium | reverse complement strand
TGGGTGGCACCCTTTCGACCGAAATAAGTGGCACTGTTTGTCCGAAATAATCAACAGAAAGTCGCATGGTTCCTAAAGATGTTGTATTAATAGTCTTGGGTGCATAAATTGCATTCTCCGCATAAATTCCTAAAGCCCCCTCTAACCCTTCTAATTCGTACATTGCAATTGGAGTGTTACTTGCAAATTGATAAGGAGTCAGCATTGGATATTCTTTGAACAGCGGGTCCATACTCCAGAAACGACAGATGCGGCTATCGTATTCCCGGTATTTGAATTCTTCGTGTGCCCCGTCTTGCCCGGTATACTCATTATCTTTCATCTGGCCGTTGTACCCAAACCTATACGCCGTGGCACTTAGCGAGCGTTTTGGCATCTCCATTCCGAACGGATAATAATCTATTGCGGAATATGACCTGGGTGAGTGCATGATGGTTTTTTTATTCAATGCACTAAGGTACGAAACATTTGAAAAAGGGAGAAAATGTGCGATCCCTCCGGGATCGGAAAAACAAAGGGGTCGTTTTTCTATGGATGTACGACGCCCTTCGGGGTCTGCTTGGGATATTGATTTTATTATTCTGGGATACAGTTAAAGTACCAACTTCACAAACTTTTGCCCGAGCACAAATAGTTCAAGAATTTTCTGGAGAAGAAGTAGTTAACCGCATGCTAACAAATGACATCAATTCTGTCTTGAATTAAAATGGTTAATATTTCTTGTTGTTATGCATATTACTCATGTTAATAGTTTTGACCCCGTCATCTTATTGTTTGCTATATTAATCACCCAGGCATGGAAAAATATCTCTCGCCGAGGTTTAAACATCACGAATAAACAATAGCTGACAAGTTTTTTGAAAATCATCTTCGGACATAACTTTTGCTTTAAAAATTATTAAATATCTATCCCTCCTGGTAGAGCTCAAAAAAGTATATGGTTTTGTCTCGACAGTTATTACTCCATCGACTTTCCCTCCAATATAGAAATTATATGATTTAAAACACAACTCCATCTTTTCAATATCAGCTGAATAACTGGTTCCTCCACCATCC
This sequence comes from uncultured Bacteroidales bacterium, assembly GCA_964585485.1. Classification (GTDB taxonomy): domain Bacteria; phylum Bacteroidota; class Bacteroidia; order Bacteroidales; family CAIWKO01; genus CALGYY01. The sequence continues at coordinate 2,754 of CAZPDS010000145.1, read as the reverse complement.
CCATCGGGATATGTATTACCAATATCAGTAAAATAATGTATAATAATATCATATGCGTCATTATTTATTTTTACCTTAATAATTCCATCAGTTATCGGAAAAAGCATAAACAATGTATCGTGGTTTTTATATGTTACAAAATTGGAAACATCATCATATATATCTGTTTTATCGCTATATGTGTTTGTGGCATATATAAGATATTCGCCAATTTTTTTGTCTGTCAATAACGAATTTGGTTGATTTAAGAATTTAATATTTACATTTCCACTGGAAAATTTTTGATTGAATTTGTTGTTTGAGCATGCTGTTAGCAAAACTATAATAAACAGTATATATTTATTCGGAATCATTTGCTCCTCCCTGATTTACTTTCTTCCATTTAATATTAAACTTTATATATGCTTTTTGAGAACTGGTAGCACCCCCGGGATTCACCAGCCAGTATTTGGATAGCCCAAACCTTTCTTCGGGTGTTGATGTTTTCCCCTGCTTACGAAAATAATCTTTCGAATCGTTTTCCGGGTAACTCATAAAGTTGCCAAAATCCATTGAAATATTTTGCAATTCAACCGTTCCCTTTTTCCTAAGTTCAAAAGGATGCGAAAGACCACCTGTATGACCTATTTCTTCAGCATATGCAGATTCATCATAAATTTCTCCTTCGTCAGAATATGCACCGATTAATTTACCATCCTCTGAGATACGACTTTCTTTTATCCCAATATGTCGACCAAGAATAGTTCCATCAGCACTAGTAGCCTTATTACCAAAGTGGCTGTCAGGCTGTATTTCGATTAACCCCTCATCCTTAGCAACCTTATAATCCTTCGAATAACATACTCTTAAGTTTATTTCAAAATCGACGCCGAACATTCTCTTGTATTGCTTGGAGATTTCATTTTTTAAAGAATACAAATTCACATGTTTATTGGTAGAGTTAGCTATAACAGCTTTATATTGAACCTTCCCGTTACTTAATGACCACTCCAGCCCATCCAAATCAATACCATCAATCGGTCGATTAGATGCAAATTGATAAGGCGTCAGTTCTGGGTATTTTTTCGTCAACGGGTCCACCGAAATGAACCTTGCAATTCGGGTATCATACTCCCTCATCCCGTAGTTCTGCCAGCTTCCAGTGCCTGCCACCTCGTTGTCGTTCTCTTTCCCATTAAACCCGAACCTATACGCCGTGGGGCTTAGCGCACGTTTGGGCATCTCCATCCCGAACGGATAATAATCTATTGCGGAATGTATACCTGTCGGGGGCATCGGAATGCGTTGATTGGAGGAACTAAAGTACAAAACATTTTAAAGCGAGAACAGATTCCAAAAATAGCGCAAACCCGGCCTGGCTCATCCAGCTCTGCTGCCACTGTTCAACCATGCCGAACATCATGGCTTTCTTCTCTTGTTTGGTCATGATTTTTTTGACCGCAAGTTGCGTACCTTTGCTCAGCTGGGAAAGATGCAGTTGGCCGGAGGCTTACGAATAATAAGCCATGGGTTTAGTACACAATGAAAATTCGAGCTCTGGGGTTGGGGAAAATTATATAGTTACTTTTTTAAAATATATTTTCTAACATAAAACCAGCTAATGATTCCTGATATTGCAAAAATCGCTGTATCTCTTAATATAGTGTACCGTTCAGCATATACTTCACTCCATGTTAATGGGTTATTTGGATTTTTAGTAAACCGATTCCCAATTTCCCCACCAGTTTTACAGAAGAATGTGCTAATTGCAAATGAAAAACTACAAATTATTACTATTTCTAATAATATTTTTTTATATTTTTTTTGCATACATTTATTATTTACATTCTAAGGTTCTATGCTAATATTTCTTGGTACATAATAGTTTGTTTTATTATCATCCGACGTTTTGCCTGATGTATTTTTTGCGCTAGCAGATGTTTCGCTTGTAGTAGATGCTGCAGTATTTGTAGTAGCAGTTGGCGTTGTCATACATGGTTGCGTATTGCTTTGAGCAGCTTTATTATAATACTGAATTCCAGTTGAAATATAGGTTGTCAAAACATCTGCAATTTGAGCAGCAGGAAAAGGAATTTCTGGCATGTCTGGCGGAGCATTACAGATTGCACGTCCACCTGCATAAAACATTCCACCACCAATTTGTACTCCCGCTCCTGCCGTTGTGGTGTTCAACGCTACATAGGTTTTTACTGGTAAATCGTAAACATATGGGACGGCATTTTTTACAATCCCAACGGCTTCGCAGGTCACCATAACAGCAGCGGTGCCAATAAAACCAGCGCCAACGCTTTTAAATACGGGATTCGTTGTGCAAGCAACCCCAATATCATCGTTTGTGTAAGTGGCATCAAACCACTTTTGGTAGCTGCTTGGCGTTGGATAAATCCTTGCTTCAGTTTTTTTCTCAACAGGCTCAATAGCATCGATATATGGGAAATACTTGAACGCTGTTCCATCCTGTGCCAGTTTCTGGCCACTTGAAGGAAACCCTGTGGTTTTCCCAACATATTCTAACCCTTCCAAATCCATCCCGTCAATAGGCCGATTCTCCGCAAACGCATATGTACTATTCCACGGATAATCTTTAAACAGGGGGTCAACTTTCCAGAAACGGCCAATACGACTATCGTACTCCCGAAATTCAAATTCCAGATGCGCTCCATCCTTCCCCGCAAACTCATTATCCTGCATTTGCCCGTTAAACCCAAACCGGTAGGAAGTATCGCCTTTAATCCGTTTTGGCATCTCCATTCC
>CAZPDS010000144.1:0-3817 GCA_964585485.1 uncultured Bacteroidales bacterium | reverse complement strand
CCCGAACTTTTGAAATCCGGTTGCAAAGATAAGGATTTTCCGTTAATTGCCTGCTTACGGGGAAAATTTTGCGCTCAGCCCTGGCCATGTGCTTCCCTGTCGATAATCCGCCGCATATCATCCCACTGCGCTTCCATGCTGTACAACAGCGCCAGCTGTGCCCGCGTCCGCTGCAGGTTGTGCTCCGGATGGGCAGTGTGGTAATAGGTGTCGCCATTGAGGTAATCGGTGAGAAAACGAACGGCCTGCATGTAAGCAAACATCTTTGCACTCAGGGCCAGACAGCCGGTTTCTGCCGGGGTGATGAAAGAACGGGTGGCGTGCAGAAAGCCGCGCGCATAGCCTTCGTAGAGCGAAAGGCTAAGCCCTACCCGGGCCGTATCCGTATCGTCTTCCGCTCCGGTGTTAGCCCCCGTGCGGATGGCATCACCAAAATCCGAAGTGATACATCCGCTCATCACCGTGTCCAGGTCAATCACACAGAGAATATCATCGTTTTCATCAAAGAGCACATTGTTGATCTTGGTGTCGCAATGCACCGTGCGCAGCGGCATTTGCCCGTCCGCCCGCAAGCGATCGATGGTCAGCAAATCATCGGCACGCTGTTCTATCGCTTGGATCTCTGGTCCCACCAAATCAACGCGCTGAGCAGCGTTGGCCTGCACCGCCTTATGAAATTGCTGCAAGCGGAAACGCATGTTGTGGAAATCCCGGATGGTCTCGTGGAGCGGCTCCCCCGGAAGATCCGCCAGCACAGCGCAAAAGCCGCCAAAGGCTTTGCCCGCCTTCACGGCCAGCTCCGCCGAGCTTAACTGGTCATAGCTGTGACTGCCCCGGATGAACGCCATAAGCCGCCAGTAGTAGCCTGCTGCATCACGCGTAAACCACTGCCCGTCCCGGGTCGGAAGGAGGGTTACTACACGCCGCGACCAATCGCTGATACCCGCCTGTTGCAGCCTTCCGCGAATATGTTCTGTAACCCGAACGATGTTTTGCTGCAATGCCGGCACATCGGTAAAAATGGCGTGATTGATCCGCTGCAGAATATAGCTGGATTGGCTCGCTGAAGAGGATTCCAGCAAATAAGTTTCATTTATATGGCCCGTTTTAACCGGAACCATTCGCGACACAGGGCCACGGATTTCAAATTTGTTGACAATATCGGCTGGCGAAATATTCATGCTCTGTTTGATCTGGCGCGCAAATCCCGAAGAAAGCGCTATTCCCAAAGTTTCGCGGGATAGATGCCCGCCTTTACTAATTGCAGAATCTTTTGTGTGGCTACGGGTTTGTCCTGAGGATAGGTAACGCCAAACCATTCGTCGTGGCTGTACATAACGTGAACCTCAGCCGCACCGCGGCGAATCACGCTTTCTACCGCCGAGGGAATCATAAATTCCGCCTTCCCATCCCTTCCGTTTTCCTGAAGAAACGCCTCAAAGCCGCGGCCTAAAAAATCAAAAATCCGCGGCGTAAAACCCCAAAAATTCATGGATACAAAAGTGTCTGGCGCTACCTCCCGTTCAGTACCATCGGCCAGCAGGCATACAAGCCTTTCGTGATCTTGCTGAATCCTTGTCTGCTCGGTGATCTGCTGCAGACGGTGCTCCGGCGAAATGACACAAAGCCCGCGCGAAACAAAACCATGCGCCGACAGTGTATGACGAAGCGGATAGGCCACCATGGAAAAGGGCGCCGGCGTTTCATCGTCCGTTTTCGTAAGGTAGTCCACCATTTGCTGATAGGCTGAGAAACCATAAAAATCGTCGGCATTAATCGAACAAAAGTTTTGTTGAAGGGCGCTACGCGCCGACCAAATGGCGTGGGCGGTTCCCCAGGGCTTTTCGCGGCTCACGCGAGAACGAAAAGCATCCGGAACATCGTCCGTTTCCTGAAAAACATAATCTACCTTGGCCTTGTGTTGATACCGGCTTATGATATTTTCACAAAAATCTTTTTCAAAACTTTTGCGGATCACAAAGATCACCTTTCCAAAACCCGCCCGCAGCGCGTCGTACACGGAATAATCCATCAGAGTCTCCCCCGATGGCCCAAACGAATCCATCTGCTTCAGGCTTTGATAGCGCGAAGCCAGGCCAGCAGCAAGGATCAGTAGCGCGGGGCGGTCGGCTTGTAGCATATGAGGATCGTATTCTTCCGACGTTTACTTTGCAATGATCAGTTTGGTAATGATGGATGCCTGACCTGAATCCGGCCAGTAGCGGAGGTAGTAGCAGCCATTGCCCAGACGGGTTGCATTGATTTCATCCTGGGCCGAGGCGATGCGTTGCGTAAATACCGTTTTTCCGTTCAGATCCATGATGCGGATTTGTCCGCTGGCTGCCGGATCCAGCTGAAGATGAAAGCTGCCTGCATTGGGCATAGGGTAGATCAATGCGCTGCTTGCCGCGGCATCAACGGATGCAATCCCGGCCGAGGACAGGGTGGTAAAAGGCGTGATGGCCGGTGTTCCCCAGATGCTGTCGGCATTTTGCCCGATGCCAATGGCGTAATAATCCGTAGCCGGGGTCAGGTCGCTCCAAATCCAGTTATCGGTGGTGTACAAGGGATAGGGATTGGTTTTTATGAGTGTTAGCGCGGAATCGGAACCGATGCTGTTGTAGTAGTCCACCGTGATAAGTCCGTCGTGAAATACCGCTGTTTCGGCATTGGGTGTCACCACCACGCGGGCCTGGGTGGAGGTAATTTCAGACACCACCACCGTCACCGTACTAAGGCCGCTGCCGCCGTTTTGCGCCGTTGTTACCAGGATAGTAACCATCGGGGAAGCCTGCCCCAGGGAATCCTTCGGTAAGGCATACACGGTATACTGGGTATTGGGGGTCATGTCGGTCCAGGTGTAGGTTTGCACCCCGCTGTAGGTAATGCCCCACTGGGCCACGAGGCTATCGACGGGTACGCCCATCATAACCGACCAGCTTTGCATTTCGCTGGCCGTGCCAATAAGTATATCGTACGATTTACAGGCCGCATTGGGGGTAAAGGTGGCCTGCACGGTGGTAGAAGTAACGGTTCCCGGCGTAATGGCCACATCGGGGTTGAGCCGCTGCGTCTGTTGCCCCTGATGAAATTCATTCCTTTGGGCCATGCGCTCAGGAAGGCGCTGAGCCTGGCATACCATGGCAAGAACCACGGCCATGAACGTTAAAAAGAATAGTTTTTTTTCCATATCACATGTGCATAGTTGATTTGGTTGCAAAGGTACCGATAATTCGGTACGGTAAGCCGTGAATATTGAACACGCCGAACCATGCCTTGCGACGGGGATACGCCGTACTTATTTATTCTCTGCGCACCTCTGCGAACAATCTCTGCGGCTCTCTGCGGTTAAAGCTATGCATTGTTATTGAATACAAAAAGCACAACGCAAAGGGCCGCAGAGGAAACGCAGAGAACCGCAGGGAAACACCACGCTGCAATCCGCCGCAACGAAGTGGGATCCTTCCGAAAACAGGAGTGTTTATGATGCTGGGTAGTTAGGTCTATGGAGTGTATAAAGCAGATTAGCTTCGTTTCAACCGTATGTGAAAAATTTAATATTACTTATTCAACAATAAATGGGCACAACCGAAGAAAAAACAGGAGGATTATATTTTTCCGATTCTATCTGAGTTAACTTCCCCGGTTGACGAAAAGAAAATTATTGCCGGATTTATTCATGTCATAAATACTCATATGGATAAAATAGCAAAGGAACTTAAAATTGGGGCTAAGCTGACTACCTATGTAGCAAGACATACGTTTAGCACTATTCTGAAGCGTGGCGGGGTGCCTATCGCCTATATAAGCGAAAGCC
>CAZPDS010000143.1:0-3840 GCA_964585485.1 uncultured Bacteroidales bacterium | reverse complement strand
TGAGTGTGGATCCGTTGGCGGGAGAATATCCATCAATATCACCTTATTGTTATGTTGCAAATAATCCAATTAAATTTATAGATCCAGACGGTCAAGAACCTACACCAGCAGAAGCTGCAAGAATGGCTGCTCACGTTTACGGAGATAAAAAGGATAATATCTTAACTGGGGGTTGGAGAGTTTCTCAAACAAACTTTGGAATTAGACTAACAGATGAAACAAGTTTAAGATCCTTGGTTTATGAAAGAGTTGTAGATGGAAAAGTTACGGAATATGTTTATGCTACAGCAGGTTCGGTTGAAGGTAGAGATTGGGCGGAAAATGCAAAACAACCATTAGGTTTATCTGACCAATATCATAGTGCAGCTGAAAATGCTAAGACGCTTTCTGGAAAACTTGGGAATACAGAGCTTAATTTTGTTGGTCATTCATTGGGTGGTGGCGAAGCTGCTTTAAACTCCTTGGTTACAGATGGAGACGGTGTAGGTAGAAAAGCATTTACTTTTAATGCAGCAGGCGTTGGAGATATAACAAAAGTGCTAGAAGGAACTTGGGAAACACCTTTTAAATCAGAAAAAAACATTAATGCTTTTATTCTAACAACTGACCCATTAAACTTATTGCAAAATAGTAGTTCGATTATGCCAGATGTAAACGGTAACAGGAACTATTTGTTGCCTAAAGACTTGCCGTCAAGATATAACGGTCACAGTATTGACAATATCATTAAAAATTTTGGTGTTAATCCAGATGAATACAAAAAATAATGAAAACAATGATTATACAATTAGTATTCTCTTGTTTGTTGCTTTCTTGCTCAAGCATCAATAGAGATAAACCAGTGGATAAGTCAGAATTATCAGGTAGAGATTACCGCCTTTTTCAAAATACACCAGCTTGGGAATTAGCCAAAGCGGTGCAGGATGAAGATGTAACAAAGATTGATAAGATAGTTGCTGAAAATCCTAAAATAATCAACTATCAAGAACCTAAATACGGTAATACGCTTTTGAAACTAACAGTTATGAACCAACAGATGAAACCATTTAAAGCGTTATTGGAAAGAAAGGCAGATGTTAATATACACAACACTTATGATGGGACTTCTGCACTCATAGAATCTTGTAGATTAAAAGATTATGATATTAAATTTGTTCAAATGTTAGTTGAATATGGTGCGAATGTAAATGATGTAGAAACAGGAGAAAGACGACAAGGAAATAGTACAAGGTTTACCCCGTTAATTGAAGCAAGTCAATCGGGTATGTTGGAGTTCGTTAAATTTTTAATATCTAAAGGAGCGGATGTCAATTATCAAAACGAATATGGTCAGTCAGCATTGAGTGAAAGCATTATGCAGAAAAAGTACGAAGTGTCTTATTACTTATTGCAAAACGGAGCAGATTATAAACGTCCTATTTTTTACCGCCCCGATTATTCTATTCCAGTAGAGAAACAAGACCCAAACGACAAAGGAAAACCGATGTATTTGGTAGATGTATTAAGAGAAGCCTTTTTGGATTTTGATACAGACGAATACAAATACAAAATGCAGATAGTGGATTTTCTAAAAATCAAAGGTATTGATTACCGAGCCGCTTCAATTCCTGAGTACATTACGAAAAAGGCACAGGTAAAGTACCCTGGGACTTGGCGAGAATATTTGGAGAAGTATTAATGTGGACTGACCGTTCCGATTGACAGCCGTATAGACGCACGGCGTGCGTCTCCAATGATCGAAGCAAATGCTGTACAGACGCATGGCATGCGTCTAGGGCATTTAATTGAACACATCTGACTTTCTTTAGATTTGAAAAATATCGCTACTTTTGACAAGAGCCTATATCTCTCGTCATGAACGACCAGGAATACACCAAGCACTACTACATCGAAGGCGAGCGCGTGTGCAGCAAGATCGGCAGCGGGTTTGGTTTAGCGCCGTACGATCCGTTGGGTGAGCCGGTGAATGTTCTTTCCGGGGCTTTTTCTGAACTGCCGGACAGCCTGCTCACCATGGTACAGCGCAGTGCAATTTGTGCTGGCTATGAAGGAGATATTACGATAAGCGGGGAATTAAAACCGGCCCATAACGCGGAGTCGGATCCTGAGAACGACCAGTATTTCTATCATCCCGACCATCTGGGCAGCAGCAGTTACATCACAGACCTTTACGGTAACGGCATTCAGCACCTGCAGTACCTGCCCTTTGGCGAAAACTTTGTGGACCAGCAAACCGGCGTATGGAATACCCCCTACAAATTCTCCGGCAAAGAGAAAGACGACGAAACCGGGTATTCGTATTTCGGGGCAAGGTATTATGATTCGGACTTGAGTGTGTGGTTGAGTGTGGATCCGATGGCGGGGAAGTATCCGTCATTATCGCCCTATGCATACTGCGCGGGGAATCCATTGATATTCATGGATCCAGATGGAAATAAAATACGCCCTGTTAATGCAAAGGCAAATAAAGCGATGGACAATAAGAGCATGAAATATGGTCAGTTGTTAAGAATACCTAATCCCACGCAAGACAATGTATATTCAACTGAACGATATTTTAGTTCTCGCAAAGAGTTTAATGAAGCATTTAAATCCGAGTTGAAGAAAAGTGACTGCAACTTTTCAAAAAACGATATGGAAGAGGCATGGTCATTTTATGAAGCCTTAAGTGATCCAAGCATTATTGAAGTAAGCGTTTTTGAAACTTCAGATGAATTCTCACAGGATTTTTCATATAATTATAATAATAGTGAAAACAACGGTTCAAAATTAATTGGAGATGGATTAATGACTGAAAATTCAGAATATGAAAAATTTGTTGAAATACTTAAATATGCAGGGGGCACAGTATTAAAAGATATTGCAGAGGCCTTATATAAAGGGAAGGAAATCAAAGCAAATAATAAATCTTATTCAATTTCCCCTGATAGATCAGGTGAAGGATGGGTTTTCTTTAATAATAATGAGGGAGGTAATAAAGTGAAAGGGCACTTAGTCATAGATGGAACCGGGAAAAACAGTGAAAATATTTCAACCCAAATGATAAATGCTCTTAAACAATTAAAACAATAAAAATGAAAGTGAAATATATATTTTTTTTTGTCATACTCATTGTTCCTTGCTTTTCACATGGTCAAAGAGTTTTTAAAATATACCAAGATGATTCTCTAAGCATATACTTTAATAAATTAGGTTATGAAACAGGATACTATTATAATATTGACAATTTAAAGGACTCACTTACAGATGGAACGTATTTGTTTTACGATGTCAATAAAAAAGACAGTAATTCAACACAAAAGAATATCTTAACTAAAGGGCAATATAGAAATTATATAAAAAATGGAGAATTTGAAACTGCAACTTATAACTATCAAAAAAAAGCAAGAAAATATCGAATTGCTTTTACACATAAATGCAATTTTAAAGATGGTCTAAAAGAAGGCGTTGAAGAAAAATATTGTTACTGTCCTTTTAATGGATGTGCATCAAAAAATTTAATATTTTATGGGGTATATGTTGATGGAAAGAAAAACGGATTGTTTATGATCTTTGAAAACGGTAGCCCTGTCGAAATAGCCATATATGAGAAAGACAAACTGACAAAGTTGCTTTTACATTGAAGTGATCTCCTATCAAAATAAGAAGTCGTTTCAAAAATGCACTAAAGTGTTTTAAACCCTGTCTCTAGTCATGAACGACCAGGAATACACCAAGCACTATTACATCGAAGGCGAGCGCGTGTGCAGTAAGATTGGTGGCGGTTTTGCGGATGCACCCTATGCTCCCCAGGGAGACCCCGTTAATACAATAGAAGGTGATTTAAGTGACCTTCCGGGC
>CAZPDS010000142.1:0-3871 GCA_964585485.1 uncultured Bacteroidales bacterium | reverse complement strand
TGTTGCGAAGTAGCGGTAGGCCACATCGATGGTGATGCCTTGTTCGCGTTCTGCCCGCAATCCGTCGGTCAGCAGCGCCAGGTTCACACCTTCCTCGCCCCGTTGTTCGCTGGCTTTTTTAATCGCATCGTACTGGTCTTCAAAAATGGATTTCGAATCGTACAGCAAACGCCCGATGAGCGTGCTCTTTCCGTCATCCACACTGCCCGCGGTGGTAAACCGAAGCAGTTCCATATCTAAATATCCTCTGGTATCGCTTGTCATTTCGTTGGGGAATTAATCAGAAATAGCCTTCTTTTTTCCGGTCCTCCATGGCCGCATCACTGCGTTTGTCGTCAAAGCGACCACCGCGTTCGGTGGTCCGGCAGGCAGCCACTTCTTCAATGATGTCTTCTACACTCGCGGCGTTTGACAGCGAAGCGCCCGTGCAGGTCAGGTCGCCGATGGTACGGAAGCGAACGTGCATGCGTTCCACCTTTTCATTTTCTTTTAGCGCCATGATTGGCGAAGCGGCCAGGATGACACCGTCGCGTACGAAACAATCGCGGTCGTGCGAGAAATACAGCGAAGGCATTTCAATATTTTCTTGCAGAATGTATTGCCATACGTCCATCTCGGTCCAGTTGCTCAAAGGGAATACCCGAAAATGTTCCCCCAGCCGTTTCCGGCCATTGAATAGATTCCACAATTCTGGTCGCTGATTCTTGGGATCCCATTGCCCAAATTCATCACGGTGGGAGAAGAAACGCTCCTTCGCACGGGCTTTTTCTTCATCGCGCCGGCCACCACCCATGCAGGCGTCAAATTTGTGCTCTTCAATGGTGTCGAGCAGGGTTATGGTCTGCAGCACGTTGCGGGAGGCATTGATGCCCTGTTCTTCTACAGCACGGCCTTTATCAATGGAATCCTGAACATAACCCACTACCAGGCGGGCTCCCAGGGTCTCGACCAAATGGTCGCGGTAGCGCAGGGTCTCTTCAAAATTGTGCCCTGTATCAACGTGCAGCAACGGAAAAGGCAAGGGCGCCGGCCAAAAGGCTTTGCGCGCCAGATGCAGCATAACGATGGAGTCTTTCCCGCCGGAAAACAACAACGCGGGCCGCTCAAATTGGGCAGCTACCTCGCGGAGTACGAAGATGGATTCGGCCTCCAGCTGTCGCAGGTGATTTAAATGATAGTTAACCATTTGTATTTTTGATAGCGGATCATGGGATAGACATGACGGAAAAGATAGCGTGCTGTCTTTTTCAGATCCCACAAATCTGTTCGTAATTCAATATCGGGATGCGCCGGCGACTCATACGTAGCCGTGACCCCGGTGAAATTCTTGATAAGGCCGGCCCGGGCCTGCTTGTAAAGTCCTTTTACATCGCGACGCTCACAGACCTCAATGGGGCAATTGACGTAGATCTCAACAAAACGGTCGCGCCCGATGATGTCGCGCGCCAGATCCCGCATTTCCTGCGTGGGCGTGATCAAACTGCAAATGACAATCAGCCCGTGGTCGCAGAATAATTTCGCTACCTCCGCCGTACGACGAATGTTTTCAATCCGGTCTTCAACCGTAAACCCAAGGTCTTTGTTGATCCCTTTGCGAATTTCATCCCCATCAAAAGATTTGGTAAAATACCCCTTCCGGTGTAGCTCGTGTTCTAAGGCTACGGCCAGTGTGGTCTTACCTGCACCCGACAATCCTGTCATCCATAAAACCCTGGGGTCCTGACGCACCAGAAAACGTTTGCGGTTGCGGCGAATGTAACTGTTGAAATCCGTTAATATCCTCATACTCATATACCCGATAACCTTTATTGTACCGCAAAAATATACATTTCTGCCCGGATATTGGAAAAAATCCACATTTTCTATTTAGAATATCGATTTAGTAGAGTAATAAATGGCAAATGTTTTGCAGAGCGGCCGCCCATTTTCACACAATCCTTATATTTGCCGAAAAACATGAAAAATTCCTATATTTCTTACGTATTCGTGCTGGTAATCGGGGTATTCACGTCCTGTGTCACGCCGAAACCAGCGGTAGAATTAGCCACAGCCGCTGATACAACGGCGCCGGCCTCACCCCAACGCATCACTAAAGTCCAGGATAAATTAATGAACGATTCAATGCAATCCCGCCCACAGAAACCTCTGCAGGCACTGCCGCCCGTGATTATCTACAAAACCCGCGTTGATTATTTTCAGCACGTGCCGGTGGGCCTTTCCGCAGATAAGTCGCGTATTGTTAGCTATCCGGCGATTTCCGATATCTACATTAACGGTGGCTATGCGCTGCCCATTCAACTGGCCGGGGGGTTTCTACTCGACCAGCGCGGAATCGATGTGAACAGTGCTTTTCTGGATTTCACCTATGCGGCCTATGGCGCTCTTACTGGAACGCCCACGGCGGAAGAATTGAAAAAGTACGTTCTGGACGAAGACCCCTTCATTGAAATGTATGTCTGCCGTTGCCGACCCGATACGCTTCAGTTGAACGACATGATCCGCCGGGCTGACTTCAGCGTCTGCAAAAAACTTAAGTAATCCGGAGGGTAGCTTCGACTGACAATACCTATTGAATGAATGGACGTTCGATATTTTTTCAGGCTTAAATTGTATTACTTCTGCAGATAGCGTATTTTTGTACTTCTAATTACTAAAATAAATCAGGAATCTTTATGAAAAAGAGTGGTGTAATTCTCTTGATTTTTGCGCTGAGTTTGGCGTTTAACGCCGCTGCGCAGAGAAAGGCCACCATCAGTTTCGTGGCCACAGAGCACGATTTTGGTACGTTTAAGGAAGAAGCCGGTAACCAGACCCATCGTTTTGAGTTTACAAATAAGGGTGACGATACCCTACGGGTATTCGCGGTGCGGGCAACCAACGGAAGTACCATGGTGGATTGGACAAAAAGTCCGGTGTCTCCGGGCGGCAGAGGTCACGTTCAGTTAACCTTTGATCCGAGGAACCGGCCCGGTATCTTCAACCGGATTGTGGATGTCAACAGCAACGACCCCGACCATCCCAAAATTAGTCTCGTGCTCAAGGGTAATGTTATTCCCCGCCCTAAGACGCTGGCCGATGATTATCCGCAACAGTTGGGCAATCTGCGTTTAAAAAACGCTCAGGTAACCTTCCCCAGCGTGCCTACTACGGCAGTGGTAACCGATACCTTACATGTTTACAATGCCTGGGGCAAGGAAATGTCGTTTGGCTTTGCTAAACTTCCGGCTTATGTTACCGTAAAAGCCGTACCTGAAAAACTTAAGCCCGGAAAGAAGGGCTATCTGCTGGTTTCTTATGATGGCGCTAAACGCAACGATTTTGGCTACGTTTACGATCGCTTCACCTTTGAAACCAACGATACGCTTATGCCCGAAAAAAACGTGGGTATTTCCGCCAATATCACCGAAGATTTTAGTTCCTGGACCCCGGAGCAAATGGCCAAAGCACCAAAAATCAAGTTTGAAAAAACCACCTACGATTTTGGCACTATTACCGAGGGAACAAATGTGGAATACGATTATATCCTTAAAAACGAAGGCGTGAACGACCTCTTTATCCGCAAGGTCAAGGGTGGCTGAGGTTGCACTGCCTCCAATGCGGAGAAATCAGTTTTAAAACAAGGCGAATCCACTAAAATCCACGTTACACTTACCACCAATGGTAAAGCTGGAAAACTTCAGAAAAACGTTACGGTAATTTCCAACGATCCCCAGAATACGACCACAATTTTAACGATTATGGGAACCGTGAACCGGAAACAAACCCCCTGATATTCGAGATCAAAAAAAAGAGGCTGTCTCAAAAGGACAGCCTCTCTTTTTATTGATAATCAACGTTTTATTGTTGATAACTTTTCATATATATTTGATAA
>CAZPDS010000141.1:0-4000 GCA_964585485.1 uncultured Bacteroidales bacterium | reverse complement strand
TGCTCCGAGCCAGGGTTCCACCAACTGGAGATCCTGAAACAAGTTCAGGATGACGCTCCGGGACTAGGCACTGCGATCAGAAACATCCACTCTGCGGCCCTCTGCGAATAATCTCTGCGGCCCTCTGCGTTGTGCTTTTTTCCGACCAAAAAATTAAAAGCTATAACCGCTGAGTACCGCAAAGGTTTCGCAGAGGGACGCAGAATCGATGGTCCCTCCACCCTTCACTGCTCCACTTCTCCTCTTCTCCTCTTCTCCACTTCTCCACTTCTCCCCCTCTCCACGCTTCTCTCCTCACCTTCGCGAGCCAAGAAAACCGAATGAATATACCTCAGCTAAACATGTATGTTTTCACTTGTTTGTCTGATGAAATTATGTATATCTTTGAATATTAAAACCGGATACCATGAAAAAAATTTATCCCTTGTTTCTTACGTTTCTCCTCCTTTTTTCCGGAGCACTTTTAGCCCAATCACCCAAGGCTACGGTTGCTGTAAAGTTGAAACAATGCCAGTTTCCAACGGCTATCGGGGATGACAACCAAGAAATTATTTGTGTGAAGATTTACGCATCGGATGCCACCACTACGCTTACGCAGATAAACCTGACCATGGCAGGGAGCACCAATACCGCCGATGTCAGCCTCATCAAGGTTTTCTATGGTGGGAAATATTATCGCTTTAATCCCGGCAGTGCGGTATTCGGGACCGTAGCCCCTGGCAGCGGAACCCTCACCATCAACGGCAGTCAGGCGCTGCAGCAGGACACCAATTATTTCTGGATTGCGTATAACGTCGCTGCCACCGCCACGGAAGGCAATGTGCTGGATGCAGTCTGCTCCTCTGTAGTTGTATCCGGGACGACGTATAATCCCACCAATGTATCCGGTTCGCGGACGATTTTTCTGACACACGCCACCCTGTTTCGTTGCAAGGACGCCGGGTCCTTGTTCTACCGGATTCCAGGAATCGTTACTGCACCTGACGGTTCGTTGGTTGTAGCCGTTGACAAGCGCTGGAACAACAGTGGTGATTTAGCCAACGACATTGATGTCATCATCCGTCGCAGCACCGACAAGGGCGAGACCTGGTCGGCGCCGTTGACCATCGCCGGAAACGGCACCACCACGGGTTACGGGGATCCCGCGCTGTGCGTGGATTACATGACGGGTGACATTATCTGCCTGATGGCGCAGGGTCCGGGGCTGTGGGCCTCGACGGCCGCCAACCCTATCCGGATCTACAAATCCGTGAGTTCTGATAATGGCATAAGCTGGAGTGCACCTTCGGATATCACCGGCCAGCTTTACGCCAGCGGCTGCAGCAACACCTTGTCGGCCACCTGGTGGGCCGCCTTTGTGGCCTCGGGAAAGTTCACTCAGCTCAGCAACGGCCGGCTGGCCGCGGTTGTCGCCGCCCGCAAGACCTCAGCCACCAGCCTCGATAACCATGTCATTTATTCGGACGATCACGGAAATACCTGGGGCATCAGCACACTGACGGCCTATGCCGCGGGCGATGAAGCCAAGCTGGTGGAGCTCACCAGCGGATCAACGCTCATCAGCATCCGCCACAGCGGCAATCGTATCTTCAATACATCCACGGATAACGGCATTACGTGGGGAACCGCTTACGCGATGACGGCCCTTGTGGAACCTGCCTGCAACGGCGATATCCTTCGTTACACACGCACAGATAACGGATCAGATAAAAACAGATTGCTGCATTCACTACCCTACAACGCCAGCTCCCGGAAAAACGTTTCCGTTTTCCTGAGCACCGACGAAGGCGCCACCTGGCCCACGGTTAAGACCATTTATCCGCTGGGATCGGCCTACTCCTGTTTAACCGCATTGCACGATGGCAGCATCGGTATTTTATTAGAAGCGGATGACACCTGCCAGGTCGAACAAATCCATTATGTACGGATGAGCCTTGATTGGCTTACATCGGGTGCCGACACCTGGTGCTATGTAGAATCTCCTGTTGTCAACAGCACCGGTCCGCAATGCGAAGGTACGGGTGTAACGTTCAGCGAAGACGGCTGTCCCACAGGATGCGTTTGTTACTGGCAGACCACGCCCACCGGCACTGACATGAGCAATTCCGATCCCACCTACACCACGCCCACCACTCCGGGCACCTACACCATGTACCTGCGCGCCTACGGTTGCGCCTGGAGTAAGGCGACGGCGGTGAGCGGCACGGTGTATTCAAAACCATCTGCGGTAACGGCGGGGGCCTCGCAAAGCGCGATCTGTTCCGGCGAAACCATCGACCTCAATGCTACGGCCACGGCCAACAGCGACGATGTCGTAAATTTCACGGAAGCCTTCACGACCTTCCCTCTGAGAGGCTGGACGATGTTGAACATGGGACACGGGAAAGACTGGGGCTTCAGCAGCACGACCTTTCATAACGCGACCAAATCGCTCTGTTACGGGGCGAATACGCAGACGGCCAACGCCTGGGCCATTTCTCCGGGGCTGACGCTAAAAGCCGGTACGACCTATACCATTTCGTTCTGGTACCGCAGCACAGCCAGTAATGCGGCGAACCTGAGTCTCACCGTGGGAACCGCCAACACCAGTGCCGCACAAAGCACGGTACTGTGGTCGGTCACGGGCTCGGTGATCACTACCTTTCAGCAGATCACACAGACTTATACCCCAACGGCCGACGGGACCTACTACTTTGGTCTGCACTGCACATCGGCGGGGAGTAAGCAGTATTTATTTGTTGATGATTTTTCCGTGAGCGGAACGAAAGTCAACGCCGCCACCTACGCCTGGACCTCGAATCCGGCCGGATTCAACGCTGGACAGCAAAACCCTGCCGGTGTGATTCCGGCGGCCACGACCGAATACATTGTAACGGCCACGAATACCAACGGTTGCAGTGCAAGTGCCAGCATTACAGTTACGGTGGATGACTGCACGGGTCTTTATGAAAACACGGATAAAGGCAGCGGCTTCATCTTCCCGAATCCAACCAGTGGCAAGGTTTATATCAACACCGGCCGAAGCGGGGAGGTTAACATCCAATTATGTGATCTCTCGGGAAAGATCGTATTTAAGGTAGAAGGGAATCCACTCCGTCTATCGTCACAACAAGAAATTGACCTTAGCGCGCTGTCGGCAGGAACCTATTTCGTTCGCCTTACCGGCCCCGGCTCTTCCCAGGTTTTTCGGGTATTGAAACAAAAATAAGGCAGCAGGAAGCGCGCAACATCCGGCCGTACCGGCCATTATTCCCGAGGAAATCCCGGACAAGGAAAGCGGAAACGCGCCGACCGGAAACAGGGTGTCTTGTCTTTAAAAAAAATTAAGGGCGGGAATAGCTAAACCTGTCCACAAAATGTCCGCCCGAATTTCATTTTCCCCCGCTCAAAACTAAACTTCAGTTTTGAATTCAGCGCGAAAATCAATCTACATTATACTGATTTTCTTCGTCTTAGCCCTGTTTTACACATTGTTTGATTAAATATATTCTTACACTTTAATAGGAGTGGTTCTATAATAATTTATATCACCCTACTAAACTATCAATGATTTGTTAATATTTTTTTTAAAAAAAACTGTGCCACGTTTGTAAATTCCTGTATATTTGCACGTTACCATCACTAAAGAAAAACACAAATTCATTCATTGACAAAAATCTAAAAAAAATTTTAGTTGAATTTTAGCCTATAATCTGACATGTACTCCACTTCCAATTTTTCTCTTTCATCAGTTTTAACGCAGTCTGGCACACATCCGTGTCCGACCGGCGAAAAATACCACAGCAACTAATCCACGGATCTCATTATCAATTTTTAACAAACGAAGCCCTAAATCCGAACGTAAACTAAATACCCTTAGCCGTAAAAGAAAAAATCGTAGCGGCGAAAAAAAACAAAGACTACCCAGCCTTATGAAAAAACAAACCACCCTTAATGTCATGAAAACACGTTTCCTTCTCTTCGCCGGCCTGCTCAGTCTGCTGGTCCTGGCGACACCCAA
>CAZPDS010000140.1:0-4084 GCA_964585485.1 uncultured Bacteroidales bacterium | reverse complement strand
CGGCATTTGGTGGGAAATGCACCTGGGCCTTACCACCTGGATGCTCGACGGTGGCCGCCACTGCGCCACCACGGCCAAAACCAAAAAATACATCGACTTTGCCGCACAACGCGGCATGAATGGCGTGCTGGTGGAAGGCTGGAACACCGGCTGGGAAGAGTGGGGGCGTCCCGGTGCTGTTGATTTCGTTTCACCCTATCCGGATTTCGACCTCAGGGATGTGGTCGCCTACGCACGCGGCAAGGGCGTTGAGATCATCGGTCATCATGAAACAGGAGGTGACATTATAGCCTACGAAAGGGCTATGGACAGCGCTTTCGCGATGTACCACCGCCTGGGTATCCGCTACGTGAAAACGGGGTACGCCGGGCCCGTGAACCCGCCCACCGAAGCCCACCACGGACAGTACATGGTAAACCATTTCAACAAGGTGATGGAAACCGCGGCCCGCTATCAGATTATGCTCGATGTTCATGAACCCGTGATTCCATCCGGCCTTAGCCGTACCTATCCCAACCTGATGACCTTCGAAGGGGTGCGCGGCATGGAATGGAACGCCTGGAGCGACGGCAATCCGCCCGCCCATACGTGCATCCTGCCCTTTACCCGCGGACTGGCCGGCCCGATGGATTATACCCCGGGCATCTTCGATATCCGGGAAACCGCTTTCGCTGAAAAGCGCGTGCAATGGAACGGCCTCGATCGTGGAAACAACGCGGTTCACAGCACACTCACCAACCAGATCGCGCTGATGATAGTGTTGTACAGCCCGCTGCAAATGGCCGCCGACCTGGTGGAGAATTACGAAGGCCATCCCGCCTTTGAGCTGCTCGCGCAAATTCCAGCCACCTGGGACGAGACCCGCGTGCTGGCCGCCGCTATCGGCGAGTACGTGGTGGTGGCCCGCCGTTCGGGAACCCGCTGGTTTATCGGCGGTATCACCAACGAACAGGAGCGAAGCGTCGAAATCGCCCTCGATTTTCTGGCGCCGGGTGCGGATTTCGTGGCGCAATCCTGCCTCGATGGTGCGGAGGCGCATTATGAACTGAAGCCCGGCAGCTATCAGCTGAAAACGCAAAGTGTGAACGCATTTTCTGTGCTGAACCTGCAAATGAAGCCCGGGGGTGGCACCGTCGTGATCGTGTCACCCTAAACTTTTTTTCGGCCCAAATGCGGTTTTTCGCCCCTGTTTCAAAAACTTTCTTTTTATTTGCCGGGTGAAATGTATTCACCTAATCTGTTATTAATACAATTTAAATAGCATACAATGAAAGATACACCCATTCCTTTTGAGATCGTCAAAAAGAATATTGCCGAAAGCGGCATCGCCCAGGTGGGCAAAGCCAGCATCCGTGAAATCAAACGCCTGGTCGACAACATCGAAAAGGCCTCCGGTACAAAGTTCGTCCGCATGGAAATGGGTGTCCCCGGTATTCCTGCTTCGTCCTTTGGCATCGAAGCCCAGTGCAAAGCCCTGCACGAAGGCGTGGCCGCCATCTATCCCGAAATCGACGGCACCCCCGGCCTGAAGGCCGAAATCGCCCGTTTCGTGAAAAATTTTATGGATATCGACGTAAAGCCCGTCAACTGCGTTCCCACCGTGGGCTCCATGCAGGGCGGCTTCGCCTGTTTTATGACCCTCAACCGCATGGACGTGAAAAAAGACACCACCCTCTTCATCGATCCCTGCTTCCCCGTTCATAAGCAACAATGCCGCGTGATTGGCGTGAAACACGTGGGCTTTGATGTGTACAATTACCGCGGCGAAAAACTTCGCGATAAGCTGGAATCCTATCTCCGTGAAGGAAATATTTCGTCCATCCTTTATTCCAACCCCAACAACCCTTCCTGGGTATGCTTTACCCACGATGAGCTAAAAATCATCGGCGAACTGGCCACCAAATACAACGTGGTGGTGGTGGAAGACCTGGCGTACTTCGCCATGGACTTCCGGAAAGATTACTCCAAACCCGGGCTCCCGCCGTATCAGCCCACGGTGGCCAAATACACCGACAACTTCGTGTTGCTGATCAGCAGCAGCAAGGCCTTCAGTTACGCCGGCGAACGTATCGGCATGATGGTTATCTCCGATAAACTCTTCAATACCGTGGCGCCCGACCTCAAGCGCTACTACGCTTTCGACCAGTTTGGCAAGGCCATGGTCTTTGGCACCATCTACAGCCTTAGCAGCGGAACCTCACATTCGGCGCAATACGCTCTGGAAGCCATGCTCAGGGCCGTGAACGAAGGCAAACTCGACTTTGTGGCCCAGGTGAGAGAATACGGTGAAAAGGCGCACATCATGAAGAAAATGTTCACCGACAACGGCTTTAAGATCGTGTACGACAAGGACCTCGACGACCCCATCGCCGATGGTTTCTATTTCACCATCGCGTATCCCGGTTTCACTGGCGAAGAGCTGATTGAGGAATTTATGTACTACGGCGTTTCGGCTATTTCCCTGGCCATCACCGGCAGCGAGCGTACCGAAGGATTGCGGGCCTGCGTATCGCTGGTGCTGCGCAATCAGTTCCCCGATCTGGAAGTCCGGCTGAAAAAATTCCACGAAAACCATCCGCTCTAGGGCCTTCGGCGCGTTCAAGGTTGAATTCGGTCATATTTCGGAAAAAATAACGCTTTATTGTGCGACCGTTTGGCCGCAAATTGTTAATTTCGTCGCTGATAGTAATCCATCTTTATTGTTAATATAAAAATCCATTTCAAATGGCAAAATTAAAAGGTGCTATTGTCGTCAACATTGAAAGGTGCAAGGGATGCGAAGTATGCATGACCGCCTGCCCCGAAAGTGTGATCACGATGGCAAAAGGAGTGAACGGTAAAGGCTATCATTACGCTGAACCTACAGGTAGTGAAAGATGTACCGGCTGCACAAACTGTGCGGTAGTATGCCCTGATGGTGTAATCACCGTGTACAGGGTTAAAGTCAATGTTTAATAATGCTTAAAACATAAACCTTAATGAAAGAACTCAGGTTAATGAAAGGCAACGAGGCCGTGGCAGAAGCTGCGATCCGTGCCGGCGCTGATGGTTATTTCGGCTATCCGATTACTCCGCAATCGGAAGTGCTCGAATACCTGATGGTGCAGAAACCCTATGAAACAACAGGTATGGTCGTTCTTCAGGCGGAAAGCGAAGTGGCGGCTATCAACATGGTCTATGGCGGTGCCTCTACCGGGAAACGCGTTATGACCTCCTCTTCCAGCCCCGGCATCAGCCTGAAACTGGAAGGCATTTCCTACATGGCCGGTGCTGAACTCCCGGCGCTGATCGTAAACGTAGTGCGTGGCGGCCCCGGCCTGGGAACCATTCAGCCCAGTCAGGGCGACTACTTCCAGGCCACCAAAGGCGGCGGTCACGGCGACTACCGCATGATCGTGCTGGCTCCCGCTTCGGTGCAGGAGATGAGCGACTTCGTGCCCCTGGGCTTCGACCTCGCCTTCAAGTACCGCAACCCCGTCATGATCCTTTCCGACGGCGTGATCGGCCAGATGATGGAAAAAGTGGAACTCTTTGAACAACGCCCCCGCTGGACCGCGGAGGAGATCAAGAAAATCTCCCCCTGGGCCATGACCGGCAAAACCAAAGACCGCGAACGCAACATCATCACTTCCCTCGACCTGGATCCCCAAAAACAGGAAAAGCACGTGTATAAACTCGATGCCAAGTACAAACAAATCACCAGGGACGAAGTTCGCTACGAAACCATCCAGTGCGAAGACGCGGAATACATCATGGTGGCCTTTGGCTCCAGTGCCCGCATCTGCCAAAAGGCAGTCGATCTCGGTCGTGCCGAAGGTCTCAAAGTGGGTCTCATCCGTCCCATTACCCTGTGGCCCTTCCCCAGCCAGATCGTGCGCCAATTGGCCAAACAAGCCAAGGGATTCCTGGTGGTGGAAATGAACCTCGGTCAGATGATCGAAGACGTTCAGCTGGCAGCAGCTTGCAATGTTCCCATCGAACATTTCGGCCACGTTGGTGGTATTATTCCCGCCCCGGATGAAGTGATTTCTGTTTTGAAGAAACAAATTATAGGAGGTTAAGCCATGTCCGAAACATTATCAAG
>CAZPDS010000139.1:0-4084 GCA_964585485.1 uncultured Bacteroidales bacterium | reverse complement strand
GGCGCAATAAGCATGGTGCCGGCTTGATCAATGTAGCCCCATTTCCCATTCATCATAACCGGAAATAATTTCCCGATGCTAAACCCGATTTTTTCGTACTTAAAATCCACAGCAAGGGTTCCGTCTTCCCGGATAAACCCGCAACGACCGGCCGAAAGCACAGGTGCCAAAGCGTTACAAAAATGGGATGCTGCATCGTACTGAGGTTGAATGACGAAACTTCCTTTTTTGTTGATATACCCAAACCGCAGTCCCTCGATGCTAACCGCCGAAAGACCATTTAAAAAAGGACTGACAAAAGCAAATTGTTCTTCAATCTCATAACTTCCTTTCTCGTTGATAAAGCCCCACACAATACCGGAACCAAAGAGATCGGGTTCGCCGCTTTTGCCCACTGCAGCAAGTCCCTCAGAGAAATCCTGCGCATACTCAAACTGGCAATCGATCACCAGTGTTCCTTCCTTATTGATAAAACCCCAAAGTCCCATTTTATCACGTACACGAGCGAGTCCCCCATGAAAACTTCCGGCCATCACCATTTCCTTGAGTTCGAGAACCGTCTCCCCGTCCTTATCAATATACATGGGGTTACCGCCCGGCCTCACCACAACAGCCCAATCTTCTGAAAAGGGAAGTGCATCGCTAAACTGAGATTTGATGCAAAACTCACCGTCATCATCAATAAAACCCATTAGGCCATTAGCATCACGTACCAACGCACGGTCGCCCATAAAAAAATCCGCGTAGGCAAATTGAGGGTCAATTTCAAAAGATCCATCGTGTGTAATGTAACCCCACTTTCCGTTACTTTTGACCGGGATAAGCCCAGCCTCAAATTCAGCAGTGTTTTCACACCCGTTCAGCAGAATAATAAAAAGTAAGAATACGAGTTTTCTCATGCAGTTTTAAGAAATACAGCGACCGTACCGGGTCACAAACTTACAAAAAAAACAGTCGCCGGATGATAATCCATAAACGCAGATTTTCCTATTTTTACCATCTCATCATACCCTTCGCCGAATGAAGTTCACGCAGCCATTCATCAAGTTTTTCCGATCATTCTTGCTGTGCCTGTTCGCCGGCAGCATCCTGTTTAGCTCGTGCCGGACACTGCCGCTGCAAGGCGTGCAACACAACGAATGGTATGTAAACAGTCAGCATCAGCTAGCCATCCGGTTTACGTCGACCGAGAAAAAAATCAGCGGTCATTATGCCCTTTGCGACCGGAGCCTCACCGAGGCCCTCCCCTTCCGTGCCCGCTTCGACGGCCAGCACCTGAAGTTAAGGTTTACTGGTCGGGGGCACCCAGGACTTACAGGGAGTTTCACGGGCAACAACCGATTCTTCACCCTGGAAAGCCGATCTCAGGAAACATGGAAGTTCACCAATTGGAACGCCGACACGAACGTGCAGCGGGTACGTTACCAAAAACCCCTTTTCGACAAAGTTGTTGTTCGTGAGCGCATCTACGGAAGTGCGCCCGGTTATTATGCATCAAAACCCATCGACGACGCCCGTGCATCGGACTATGCCGGTATCCTTTTAAAGGTAGCCATGGGGGTTACAGAAAACCTTTTCAGGGATGATATTAACCTTAGCCTGGACCTGTACACGGCAGAAGGTGACATCTTCAGCCAGCGCCCTCTGCTCGTACTCATCCACGGAGGCGCTTTTGTTGCGGGGGACAAGCGTGATGAGTTTCCGGCTGAGCTTGCCCGCTACTATGCCCGCTGTGGATTTGTGGTGGCCTCCATCAACTATCGTATGGGATATGTTTTTCTGCCGGGCGTATACAGCAATCTTGAACGCTGCATGTACCGTGGCGTTCAGGACGTACATGCGGCCCTCCGCTTTCTATCGGCCCACAAAGAAGATTATAACATTGACCCGAATATGGTTTTTATTGGAGGGAACAGTGCCGGTGGGTTTTTGTCGCTGTTTACCGCCTTCATGAACCAACACGAAGTTTGGCCAAGTGCAGGAGGAAGTTTTCTTAAAATGCAAAACGATCTGGGACGCCTTGATGCTTCGGGGAACAAGTTCACCGCCGGTTTTCGCCTCCGCGGCGTTATTAATATGTGGGGGGCCGTGCACGACCTTTCGATCATTGATAAATTTGAAAAAATCCCTGTCCTTTCCATTCACGGAACCGCCGACAAGATTGTCCCCTGCGGTTATGATTACCCGTTCAAAAATTTGGACCCAAGGTACACTTCCTTTTTTGTGAACAAAGTATACGGAACCGATTGTATCAAATCCAGAATGGATTCACTGGGGCTTAATGCACGCGTTCTGCATCTGCATAATGCCGGTCATGAACCCCAATGCGATATCAACAACAAATTGAATCATCAATTCATCGTCATCCGCGATTCGATTCTGGAATTTGTAAACAGGGAAATGGATAATCCGGCCATCCTGCTGAAAGGACCTACTGTCGCAGAACACAAAGATATCCCGAACGCCTATTACCTAACGGGCGGTGAATTCAAGAACACCACCTGGCATTGCCAGGGCGGAATTCTTCTTAGTGCCGACGCGAAATCCGCAAAAGTTTGCTGGCTGAAAAATGCAGATACGCGCACCCTGTCCTGCCGGGGAAACGGTGTTCAGGGGCAGCTACACCAGCGTTGGTTAGTTGTGAATGAGAATTCGAAAGAGTAAATTGCTACGAATTTAAAAGGGCATCTGATCATCATCGATACCGCTACTCTTGAAATTGTCGTTACCGGGAATATCCTTATCCGTAAGACTGCTGAACGCATCCGCTGAGGGAGACGAGATTTCAGCTCCCGGATGAGTGGCCGGCTGTCCTTGCTGCGCAATTTTCCAGGCACGGGCTTCTGTGTACCAGCGGTTGTTGAACTCGCGGCTTTCCAGGTCAAAACTTGCCGTAATAGTATCGCCTACTTTCACGGGATTCTGATTGACCTTGTCACCCCATAAACTCAAACAGACCTTTTTTGCAAACTGACCCGGCACTTCAATAATAAATTCCTGCTTCTGCCAGCGACCATTTTTGCCTTCACCACTTTGCAAAGGCAACAACTGAATGACTTTTCCTGAAATTTCCATACGTATTAATTTCTTCACAAAACTACTATAAATTTCCAATGATCTTTCCCGTATTCATCAAAAGTAATGAACAGTCCGGGCAAAAAAAATCGTATCCTGAAATCTCAGGATACGACCCCTAAAGATCCCCGATGCAGGGGGATCAAACAATAGCATAAAGCAAGAATGTGTGTCGCCTTACTTTTTTGCGGCGGGTGCCTTTGCTACAACTTTTTTAGCTGCAGGCTTTTTAACGGCCGGTTTCTTAGCAACAACCTTCTTTGCTACCGGTTTCTTGGCCACCACTTTTTTTGCTACTACTTTCTTAGCAACAGCTTTCTTAGCAACAGCTTTCTTAGCCACAACCTTCTTAGCAACCGCTTTCTTAGCAACAACTTTCTTGGCAACAACTTTCTTGGCAACAGCTTTCTTGGCAACAGCTTTCTTTGCTACCGGTTTTTTGGCCACAACCTTTTTAGCTACAGCTTTCTTAGCGACGACCTTCTTCGCTACGGGTTTTTTAGCCACCACTTTTTTTGCGGCGGGTTTTTTCGCCACTGCCTTTTTAACGACCTTTTTTGCGGCCGGCTTTGCGGCAGGTTTTGCTGCTTTTTCAGTTGCTTTTTTTACGGGTGTCATGTTAATTGATTTTGGTTAGTAATGTAATTAATACTGGTTCATTCAAATTTTCAAACCAAAAGTAATATCAGAATACATCGATAAAACTCACCCTGTTTTTTAAAACATCATTTTGATTGTCAATAAGTCTGTTTTGTTTTTATTTTCATCGATATATCTTGTATTTGTTTTACATACTGATTTCTCAGATAGTATCAATATAAATTTTTTCGATTTTCTAAACGTCTTATTCTGAAATGAGTGCAAAATCATCAGTATTTAAAGCCCATTCAGAAAATACGCCTTGAAAGAAACCCTGAAACACAGGAAGGTATCAGGTGAAATAATCGGATCGTTTTTTTCAAAAAAAACAAATCATTTTTCACTTCATTTTTTTCACTTTTGAATTGTT
>CAZPDS010000138.1:0-4167 GCA_964585485.1 uncultured Bacteroidales bacterium | reverse complement strand
CGAACTCGTCCGCCTGCAGGGCGATTCGGCTATGGTCAACGAGGAAGTCAGCACCGAACAAGTCGCCGACGTTGTAAGCCGCTGGACCGGCATCCCCGTGCAGAAAATGCTGCAAGGGGAACGCGAAAAGTTGCTCCACCTTGAAGACGAACTCCACAAACGGGTGGTGGGCCAGGACGAAGCCATCGACGCACTCTCCGACGCCATTCGCCGGAGCCGCGCCGGCCTGCAGGATCCAAAAAAACCCATCGGATCCTTCATCTTTTTGGGCACCACCGGCGTTGGTAAAACCGAATTGGCCAAAGCTTTGGCGGAATTCCTTTTCAGCGACGAAAACGCCATGGTCCGCATCGACATGTCGGAATACCAGGAACGCCACACTGTTTCGCGCCTCGTGGGCGCCCCTCCGGGCTACATTGGCTACGAGGAAGGCGGGCAACTCACCGAAGCTGTACGCCGGAAACCCTACAGCGTAGTGTTACTCGATGAAATTGAGAAAGCACATCCGGATGTATTCAACATACTCCTGCAAGTGCTCGACGATGGACGTCTAACCGACAACAAAGGACGTCTGGCCGATTTCAGAAACACCATTGTAATCATGACCTCTAACATCGGATCGGCCATGATCCAGGAGCACTTCGCACAAATGAACGAAGCAAACCGCAACGAAAGGATCCGAAGTATGCAGGACAAGGTACTCGAACAACTGAAAGGCAGTATCAGCCCCGAATTCCTGAACCGCATTGACGAAGTCATTGTCTTTAACCCCCTCACGCGCGACGAAATTCGTCAGGTCGTAAAGCTACAATTGCAGCGGGTGCAGGATATGCTTTCGCAGAATGACCTTCGTCTCACGGTAGACGATGCGGCCATCGATCGCCTTGCAGAAATCGGCTACGACCCGCAATTCGGAGCGCGTCCGGTGAAAAGAACCCTGCAACGTGAACTACTTAACGAACTCTCCCGGCAAATCCTCGAAGGGCGCGTACAGAAAGACAGTCACATCCGCATTGGCTGGAACGGTCAGCACTTCACTTTTGAAAATCAGGAATAAACCCGGAAAGGTTTCGGTGAAATGAGCTACTTTTGCGGTCGAAGTACAATTTAATCCACCGCGCATGATTTCGGTTCGGAATGTTAGCAAGTCCTTCGGGACGTTGAAGGTCTTGAAAGACATCAGCCTGGACGTTGGCCAAGGGGAAATTGTTTCCATCGTAGGTGCCTCCGGAGCCGGCAAAACCACGCTGCTGCATGTAATAGGGAGCCTGGATAAACCCGACGGTGGCGAAATCACCATCCACGGGCAGGAGTTGATTCGCATGAACGACCGGCGGCTGGCTGATTTCCGAAACCGGCATATTGGCTTCATCTTTCAATTTCACCACCTGCTACCGGAATTTACGGCACTGGAAAATGTGTGCATTCCGGCCTACATTGCCGGGCAAAGCCGGAAAGCCGCCGAAAGCAGAGCCACAGAGCTGCTTACCTTCCTGGGCCTAAGTGAACGTCTCACCCACAAGCCTGCTGAACTCTCCGGCGGCGAACAGCAACGCGTTGCCGTGGCCCGCGCCCTGGTTAATAATCCCGATGTGATCCTCGCCGACGAACCCTCCGGAAACCTCGACTCGGCAAGCGCCAGCGAACTTCACGCGATGTTCTTCACCCTACGCGAAAAATTCGGCCAAACCTTCATCATCGTAACGCACAACCTGGAACTGGCTGAAATGGCCGACCGAAAAATCACCCTGAAAGACGGAAATATCCTGCGCATTTCCTGAACTAAAAAAATGCCTTCCGGCAATAATATTCAGTGATTTTAATGTACATTTGCCTTACAATCTACCCGAAAATACACCACTAATTTACAACCACCATGGATATTAGCACTACGTATATGGGGCTGCACCTGAAAAGCCCGTTAATCGCCGGCAGTTCGGGGATGACCAAATCCATCACCACCATCAAAGAATTCGAAAATAGCGGCGTGGGGGCCGTGGTTTTGAAGTCACTGTTTGAAGAACAAATCATGTTTGAAGTTCAACAAACATACGATGAGGCTTCAGGTGATGCATATCCCGATGCACTGGACTACATCAGCGCTTATTCCAAAGACAAAAGCCTTAACGAATACCTGCAATTAATCAGCGACGCCAAGAAAAACGTGGCCATCCCCATCATCGCCAGTATTAACTGCAGCACCGATACGGAATGGACATCCTTCGCCTCTAAAATTGAAGCCGCCGGGGCGGATGCCCTTGAACTCAACATATTCGTTTTGCCCTCCGATCCCAATAAAGACGGACTTCACAACGAAGAATTGTATTTCAAGATCTTCAATCACGTAAAAAATCAAATCAGCATTCCCATCGCTGTAAAAATCAGCCCCTATTTTTCGGGGCTCGCCCATTTTGCCACCAAGCTGGCCTGGGCCGGTCCTTCGGCGCTGGTTCTGTTCAATCGTTTCTTTAGCCCCGATTTCGACATCAACGAGTTCAAGGTACTGCCCTCTTCAGTACTAAGCAAACCCGACGAGCTGCACGATAGCCTGCGTTGGGTGGCCATGCTTTCCGACCGTATTAAATGTGACATCGCAGCCTCCACCGGGGTTCACAACGGCTCCGCCCTCATCAAGCAACTCCTGGCCGGCGCCAAAGCGGTTCAAGCCACCTCGGTCTTCTACACACAGGGAACCGGCTATGCTGCTACCATGCTTCGGGAACTTCAAGACTGGATGAAAAAACACAACTTCACCTCCATCGAAGACTTCCGGGGCAAAATGAGCTACAAAAAAGCGGAGAACCCAGCCGCACTTGAAAGAGTGCAGTTTATGAAATATTTTGCCGGCATTGAATAATTCGTCCCGGAATAGCACATTAAAAGGCGGCTGCGGCCGCCTTTTACCATCATCTCCCCAACCTCAGAAGCCATGAACCTGCACGAATACCAGGGCAAGATCCTCTTGCGCAAGTACAATGTTAAAGTTCCCGAAGGAATTATCGCTCTTTCACCCATCGACGCCGTAAACGCAGCGAAAAGCATACACGAAAAAACCCACAGTGATCGTTTCGCCATCAAAGCCCAAATTCACGCAGGTGGCCGCGGTAAAGGCGGCGGTGTAAAAATCGCCGGTAACATTGAGGAAGTTCGCCAATACGCCTCCGATATCCTCGGCATGCACCTGGTGACACCCCAGACCAAAAAAGAAGGGAAACTCGTACGCAAAATTCTGGTGGAACAAAACATCTACGCCCCCGGCCCGTCCCCCATCCGCGAATTCTACATGAGCATATTGCTCAACCGCTCCAACGGACGGTATATGATGGTGTATTCTCCACAAGGCGGAATGGATATTGAAAAAGTTGCTGCCGAAACACCCGATCTCATCTTCCGTGAAGAAATTCATCCGGGCATTGGGCTTCAGGCCTTCCAATGCCGTAAAATTGCGTTCAACCTTGGATTGACCGGGGCTGCTTTCAAAGATATGGTGAGTTTCGCCGCCAATTTATACCAGGCCTTCCTCGGTGTAGATGCGTCGCTGTTCGAAATCAATCCTGTTATCAAAACATCCGACGATCAAATCGTTGCTGCCGATGCTAAGGTGGTGGTCGACAACAATGCCCTTTACCGACATCCGGGCGTGGCCGAAATGCGCGACTTCGACGAAGAAGAAGCCAGCCTCCCGCAAGACGGTGCTTCGTGCACCGTCGACCCCACGCTCTTCCAGATGCTCAAAGACCTGCGCAAGCGTCTTTCTAAGGAACTGGACGTGCCGCCCTACGTGATTTTCCAAGACCCCTCGCTCGAAGCGATGGCCACCATTTATCCGCAGACGATTGAGGAACTGCAAAACATTACAGGAGTTGGTGCAGGCAAGGCAAAACGGTATGGAACCGAATTTATTAAGATTATTAAAAGTTACGTTGAGGAAAAGGAAATCATCCGCCCACAGGATATGGTTGTTAAATCCATTATCAATAAATCAAATCTGAAGGTATTCATCATTCAGAGCATTGACCGGCAGATGGATTTTGAAGATATTGCCGATGCCAAAAATATCAGCATGGACATTCTGCTCGATGAGATTGAAGCCATTGTTAATTCCGGTACAAAGCTGAACATTGATTATTATATCAATAACATTATGGAAGAAGACCATCAGCAGGA
>CAZPDS010000137.1:0-4395 GCA_964585485.1 uncultured Bacteroidales bacterium | reverse complement strand
ACACCACCTCCGGGCCCTACGTACCATTTCCATCCACCTTGAATATCGAACACCCAATCATACATCACGGAGACATTCGCACCGTAATAGCCCATCCATCCGAAGCCCGCCGTAACATCCAGCATGTTTTTTTCACCCAGTGAATGCTGATAAGAAAAATCAGCATCACCACCTAAACGAACACCAATCGCACGCGGCTGAGCGTAGGCCGCCGTCATTATGGCTCCTGTCAGAACCATGCTTAAAATCAATCTTCTCATAACAACAAGTTTTAAGTTATTCTGAATTAAAAAAATCCGCGGGCACGCGCAGAAAGTGTACCAAAACGCCATGGTATTTGGATAAAATTCCTCACACAGGTCTTACAAGCAGAGACATCAAAAAGTTATCAAAAAAAAAGCTGCCCCTAAGGGCAGCCATTAAAATTAAAGAATGACACTACCGGGAAAGTAGAATCTTGTGGGTCACAAGCGCGCGGCTGGTGCGAAGTACGATCATATAAACCGCTTCGGCATTCAGATTCACTTCCGACAGTTCAAAGGAATATGGAACATTGGCACGAACGGGGCCGGCATAAAGCGTAACAGCCCTGAAGCCCGTCAGACTCACCACTTCCAGAACAACCTGATCTTCATCTTCCGGCAACAAAACGCGAACCGTTGTACTATGGTTGAAGGGATTCGGTTGCGCTGTCAGCAGATCATTACGGTCGGCTTGCAGTGTAGTAGTTGGTGTGCGCGGACATTGCACAGGAGCGTCGAGGTTCCCAACAAAAATCCGGCATTCATCAAAGGCGTTGTTAATCATATCCACAGCGCTCTGGATCTGACAGTATAAGGTACTGCTCATATCACAGGATGTCGGGGCGAAGAGATTCAATTCACCGCCCAGCGCATCATTGGCTAACTGGAATAATCCGCCTACATTCATGGCATACCCAAATTCATCCATCACGCACAGCACATTTTCCGGCAGCATGTAATAATGATAGGGATTGTTGGTCATCAGGCTGTCAACGCAGACCATGGGCACACCACCGGAACCTTCCGGACAATCAATCTTCTGCTGTGTGGTCAGGTACTTGCCTGCTTCGAGCGGAAGCATTGCCAATCCGTTATTGATCCTCAGGTTCAAGCCTAATGTCAACGTCTGCGCGATAAAGCCACTATTCAGGTGTCCCTGCTTCGTCAGATAATTCCCCAGGCAAGGGGTTACAATACCGCCAGGGACACAAATGCCATGGATAACAGTGCACCCGTGACCACCCGGTAAAATACTGCCGATCAGCGCCGCATCAACAACAGTGAAAAGAAGGTAATTACTACCACTTCCAATCATCAGAGGACCCTGGGAAAGCAAATTGATCACCAGTTGATTGGTGGGGATCAGCAGTGAATCAAGTGTGCAAGCCATGCTGTGATCCTGATTCCCGAAACGTCCCTGAGTATAAGTACAGAATTCGTCGCGCGGACATGGATCAACGACAAATACCGAAGAACACTGCAACTGGCCACAGTCGCCCGAGACCACGTAGGTGAAGTTCAGACTACCGCCCAGCAAAGGATCCAATGTCATGGCCGGGAAGTCCGCCATATTATCAGACACATTGCAATCACCATTGTAGGTGAAGCCACTTTTCCATACGTTGTAAGCCACGACAATATCCGCTTCAGGCGAGCACGGCAGATGAACATCCACCGGGCAGTTCACCATCAGTGTAGCGGGCACCGCTACGTTGAAGGTTGAAGTGCAGTTCAGCGTTCCGCAATCACCCGTTACAATGTAGTTGAACGTGAGAGCAGCGCCGTTGCAATGTGCATTGGCCGGCAGCGCCGGGATGCTGGCAATATTGCTGCTGGCGTTGCAATCGCCGCTGAAGCTGAAGCCCGCGGCCCATGCATTGTACGCAGCCAGAATGTCCGCCTGTGACGTACATCCGCTCAGGTTAACCGGGTTCGGGCAGTTCACCACCAGCGTTGCGGGTACCGCTACGTTGAAGGTTGAACTGCAGGTATCGGCACCACAATCGCCCGAAACAATAAATTCAAAGGATAGTGCTGCTCCAGTACAGTGGGCATTCGCCGGCAGCGATGGAACCAACGCCAGATTTGTTGTGACATTACAGTCGCCCGTGTAAGTAAAGCCCGCGACCCAGGCAGCATAAGCCGTAGCTATGGAAGCCTGCGGGGTACACGATGTGATGCTTACAGGTTCCGGACAACCTGCCAGGATACCCGGAGGTTCTACAACGCTGAACGTAGACTTGCAGGAATCCGTCCCGCAACTCCCCTCCACCAGCAAAGTAAATTCAAGGTCCGTCCTGTTGCAATTGGCATTGGGAGGAAGATTGGGGATGTCAGACAAATTGCTTGTGGCATTACACCCGCCATTGAAAGAGAACCCGCTTCGCCAGCTTGTGTATTGAGCGGTGATAACCGAAGGATCCATACATTGCTCAATGAATACCGGAGTCCCGCAATTAAGCCGCAGTGCAACCGGCTCAGCTACTGAAAACGAGGATGTGCAGGAATCGACCTTCCCGCAATAATCTTCTACCACGTACATAAAGGTCAGCAAACCACCCGTACAGGAAATATCGGCCGGAAGCGCCGGAAAGGAAGCCATATTATCCGTGATCGGCAGTATGCCACCGGTATAGCCGAATCCCGCCTTCCAGTTGTTGTAGGCACTTTGGATGTCGGCCTGTGACGTGCAGGCCAGGCGGTCATACGGGGCAGGACAATAAACGCTCAAGTCATCCATATCGAGGTCAATCTGATAGGGAGTCCCTGGAAAATCCTTTAATTCGGAGGTGGTCGACATACCGGAGGAACGCGTACGCACGAACACTGTGCTTAGATACAAACAGGGATTGTTATCCAGGTCAAACAGGTGCGAAAGGTTTACTGCACCTTCCGCATATTGATTTGACTGGTAATTAGGTTGTCCGAAAGGCATCCAGGGCGCTGTTTCGATGCCTGCATTGCTCGTGCAATAGATATCGCCAGCGGCCGGGGTAAATTCAACATAACTATAAACCCCAACGCCAACGGCTTCCCATCGCCTCACAACAGCATAGGCATCGGTTCCGCCCCGTTGGAATTCGATGGTGATCAAAATATCGCCCACGGTACGACCACCTTCGGTTCCCATGGAGGTAAACGTCCCTGAGATCGTCCCGTTCATCGTCAGGGGCTTTTGCAGAAATTCAAAATCTATGTAGGCATCGCCGTTATTCACCATACGATCGGCTGCAAAAGAACACCACAGATCCGTTGCCACACCGCCCAATGCAGGATCGCCCCACGAAAACTGAACCGTGGCATTATTGATCTCATTCTTATTTGGCGCACTGCCGGCTTTCCATGCGTAGGTCGAGGGATGATCGTCGATTTTATTGGAGCCATCAAACACAGTTAAATCAGTACCCTGCATCCAGCCATCATTCCAATGGTACGACAAAGGGTAATTCAAATCGTAGGGATCGGGCGTTGACATATTAAAAACACTTCCACCCGTTCCCGGATAATCAGCAAACCAAAACCAGTCGCCCACATTAGCAAAAGTTCCCGGCTGCACATAATTGGCGATCGCATCTCCATCAACAGCAAATCCGCCCGCAGGATATAACACAGGAGCAACACCGCGTATGGACGATTGTCCTGACACAGCGCTACTCAATGCAAAAAACAAAGCGGTAATAATTATGGGTATGATATTTCCCCGTCTTATTACCGCCGTTCGTTTTGCATTTTCTCTTTGCGTGCATTGAGAACACGCACAATACATATCTTTCATCACATTCTTAAGTAAAATTTATGGATCATTTTCATGTCCTTTAATCAAATCATTCACGATTTTTGAAACCTCATTTCTCTTTAATTTATTCATACTTTTGAATTTGGTTAATAAAAAAATGGCATCTATTTTCAGATAAACAACAGTAGTTAATGCTTTGTTAATTTTATTTTTAAAGGTACGAAACAAATGCTCGTTAACCAATAACAAAAGTACTTTTAACACTGTTAATCTTTTGTTATTTTTGAATTTAAATGCTGCCCATAGTATCGCATTTCCGCCCCACAGTCAGCATCATCCCGTTGTCATCATCATTCGGGATCAGCAAGCACATCAGGCAAAAACTGTGTTCGGGCGAAAAACCTTAACGTAAGGGATCAGGGCTGCACCGGGGGCGACAATCGTTCGTTGGTTATCGAGAGGCCCGGAAGCGGGCAGCCAAAAAGCCGGTAATTGGCGGCCGTTTTTGAAACATCTTCAAAGCGTGGCTCGATGACGAAGCGACCTTGTTCGTCGATCACGCCCCATTTATCGTATAGGCTAACCATGGCCCTATCGCCGATAAACTCGCTTGCCTTATCGTATTGGGGCGCAATA
>CAZPDS010000136.1:0-4430 GCA_964585485.1 uncultured Bacteroidales bacterium | reverse complement strand
AGCAGGCGCTGGTAGTGGGTGATCACAATGGTCGCATTATCGGCGCGGCGCAGTTTGTTCACACCGTTGGCCACGATCTTCAGGGCGTCGATGTCAAGCCCGGAGTCGGTCTCATCAAGTATCGACAGGGTTGGCTCCAGCATCGCCATTTGAAATATCTCGTTGCGTTTTTTTTCGCCACCGCTAAAGCCTTCGTTGACGGAGCGGGAGGTGAGGTTCGACTGAATTTCCACCAGTTTCTTTTTTTCCTCCATGTATTTGAGAAAGTTAGTGGCGCTCAGGGGCGGAAGCTCCCGGTATTTGCGGATTTCCTCAATGGCCGTCTTCATGAAGTTCGTCATGCTAACCCCCGGAATTTCTACCGGGTACTGAAAGCCGATAAAGATGCCTTCGCGGGCACGGTCTTCGATGGACATTGCCAGCAAATCTTTGCCTTTGTAATATACGCTACCCCCGGTAACTTCGTATTTGTCCTTGCCTCCGATTACATTGGCCAGGGTTGATTTCCCGGTTCCGTTAGGGCCCATAATGGCGTGTACCTCGCCGGCATTCACAGTGAGGTTAAGGCCTTTTAATATTTTCTTTTCATTGATGGACGCTTTCAGGTCCTTTATCTCGAGTAACATCATGGCAGATTTTTTTCGTTTGCAGTGCAAAAATAGCAATAAATTCAATGAAGGCGCTCGCTATTTAAAATTATTTTAAATTAAAAAGCTCTTTCGGTGACGTTTTTATCGTACACATTAAAACTGCTTGTGCATGTGAATAGCTGCGTGTGTGCATCTTATCCCTGTTTTCGGATCAATGGGTCCGCAGCGCTATTAAAAAGCTTGTCGATCGCTGGTACTTATAGGTTTTTCAGTATATAGTCCGTCATGCGTTCGTAAAGATGGAGGCGGGTGCGTGCACCGAGGATGCTGTGGTTTTTGTTCGGATAGATCTGCATTTCAAATTGCTTACCGGCTTCGGTCAGCGCCAGCACCATCTCCATGGTGTTTTGCATATGCACATTGTCGTCGCTGCCGCCGTGAATGAGCAGCAGTTTACCTTTCAGCATGGGCGCATAGTTGATCGGGCTGTTGTCGTCGTAGCCGTCGGGGTTTTCCTGCGGGGTGCGCATGAACCGCTCGGTGTAGATGTTATCGTAAAAGCGCCAGTTGGTCACGGGTGCAACAGCGATACCCATCTTGAAGTAATCGGCGCCGCGGGTCAGGCAGAGGTTGGTCATGTACCCGCCATAGCTCCAGCCCCAGATTCCGATTCGTTGGGGGTCAACGTAGGACAGTCCTCCCAGAAAGCGTGCAGTTTCTACCTGATCGGTGGTTTCCAGATCACCCAGACGCAGGTAGGTGCATTTGCGGAACTGTTCTCCACGGGCTCCGGTGCCGCGTCCGTCTACCGAAACTACGATGTATCCCTTCTGGGTCAGCATTTGGTACCACAGGTAATCGTAGCTGCCCCAGCTGTTCTTTACGGTTTGTGAATTTGGGCCGCCGTATACGTACATGAGCACGGGGTATTTGCGGGTAGAATCAAAGTTGGCGGGGCGCATCATCCAACCATTCAGGGCGACGCCCTCGGTGGTGGTGAAGTTGAAAAAGAATTTCTGGGTAAAGCCTTCCCGACGCATTTTTTGGAGCAGCTCGGTATTGTCGGCCAATACCCTGACTTTCGAGCCGTCGGGGCGGTGCAGGCTTGTTTCCGGTGGTGTGTTGGCGTCGGACCAGCGAGCGATGAAATATTTGTTACCACGGGTAAAGGTGGTGGAGGTTACCCCTGGTTTTTTTGTCAAAAGTTCCGCTTCGCCACCGCTCAGGGGGATCACATAGAGTTCCTGTTCCATAGGATTGATGGCCGATCCGGTGTAGTAAATTTTCTTGTTTTGTTCGTCTACAGCGTTAATCGTGATTACATCCCAACGGCCCGGTGTGAGCAGCTTCTCGTCCTTGCTGTCGAAGGTGAAACGCCAGATGTGGTTGTACCCGTCGCGTTCGCTTAGCCAAAGAAAATGTTTATTATCTTTTAGTAAATAGAAGTTGTTCGTGATATCAACATAGTATTTGTTACTCTCGCTCCAGCCAACGCGGCTTTGTCCGCTGTTGGGGTCGGCCAGCAGCACGTCCAGTTTGTTCTGAAGGCGATTGAGGCGAAAGAGAATGACATTGCGGCTATCGTGGCTCCAGTACAGCCGTGGGATGTACTGGTCTTTTTCCGGGCCCGCGTCAAGTTGCACGGTGTTCCCGCTGGGCAGGTCGTAAACCCAGGCCGTAACCACTGAGTTGGCTTCGCCGGCTTTCGGGTATTTATAGCGGAACTGGGTAGGGTAGAGGGTGTCGTATTCCGCGAAAGCGAATTCTTTTACCTGACTTTCGTCGAATTTCAAATAGGCAATTTTCTTACCATCGGGCGACCAGGCAAAGGCCTGGGTCAGGTCGAGTTCTTCTTCATACACCCAATCCGTGGATCCGTTGATGATGTGGCCCCAGCTACCGTCGGTGGTGAGCTGTAGTTCTTGTTCCTGCGAAAGCAGGCGTACGAACAGGTTGTTGTCGCGCACAAAGGCAACCGCCGAAGCGTCTGGCGAAAACTCCGCCAACCGCTGCTTTCCACCTTGAGAGAGCCGGTTTACGGATTGTTCTTTCCGATCGTAAATGTACCAGGTGGATTTTTCAGAATACCGGTAAATGGGTTCAGATTCGCTGCATAGCAATACTTTTGATTCATCGTTGCTAAAGACATAGTCTTCAACATTGATCAATTTTTTAGTCACCGGGTCTTTTAATTTCCCGGCATCGACCAGGATTTCTTCCCGGGTGCCGCTCAGATAATCGTTGCGGCAGATGCCCTTTTCGTTAAGTACGGCATAATGCTCCCCGTCTTGCATGGAACTCAGCATGCCCGCTGATTTCGGGCTGAATTTTCGCGAGGTCCATATATCCTCAAGGTTTAACTGTGCCCGCAAATCGCCAAGGCTTAGTAGTATCAGCAGCATGATCAGGGCTGTCGTTCGTTTTAGCATGATGTTCTCGAATTTGAATACAAAAAAAATCTTTTACCTTTGTCTTTCACAAATTGTAGTGTAAATCTACGCATAATCCGTCTTATCATGGACAAAAAAATAAAAGCAAAAACCACAGTGCGCCATAATTTTGTATACAGCGACGAGCACGAAGACTGGATCGAAGGGGAACATTACATCACCCATGAGCAATGTTTTAATGAGGCGGGGCATTTGTTGTCCGAAAAGAGTTACAATCGTGATGGTGAATTGGGTGAGCACAATGAATTCCGATACAATGAACAGGGACAGTTGGTCGAAGAATGTATCTATTTTGAGGGCAATGAATTGGCCGAACAGCACGTCTTTCAGTACAGGGAAGATGGCAAGGTGGAGGAGGAGAAGATCGTTTACCAGGAGTCCTACGCTGACCGTGTTCATTTCACGTACGACGGGAGTGGCCATTTGACGGAACGGCGCCAGGAAGATGAGGATGGGGAAACTGAAAGTTGTGAAACCTATGTATATGAAGGAGATCTTTTGATGCAAGAGACCTCGCTGGGAGCCGACGCGGAGTTATTGTCGGAGGTTCGCTATGAATATGATGAGCAGGGCCGCCTGGTGGCCAGTTATCATAAGGGGCGCGAGGATCATGAGGAATACCGTATGGTGTATGAATATGATGAACAGGGCAACCGCGATTGCGTTGAGCGGTATGACCGGAATGGGAAGATTGCGGCCCGCACCACCATGCATCATGATGAAAAGGGCAATGTAGTTGAATCCTTCGAGGAAGACACTGTGTCATCAAAAACACTGAGGTTTCAGTACGATGAAAAGGGCAATAACGTCCTGCAGGAAGAGTATAACGACAAGGAGGAACTCAATCATCGTATCGAGCGAATGTACACCGATGAAGGGGAATTAGCGGAATCCGTGGTGTACATAGACCGGCAT
This sequence comes from uncultured Bacteroidales bacterium, assembly GCA_964585485.1. Classification (GTDB taxonomy): domain Bacteria; phylum Bacteroidota; class Bacteroidia; order Bacteroidales; family CAIWKO01; genus CALGYY01. Next base: position 475 of record CAZPDS010000136.1, on the reverse strand, counting down.
GATCAGGGACCGGATCAGTATTATTCCATTAAAGTTGAGGTGGAATATTACTAAAGCTGTTTAATGGATCACGCTGGTGACCAGCTGTGCGGCTTCTTCCAGTAAGGTTGCCGGTAAAATTTTCAGACCCGATTCAGCCAGGATTTTACGGCCTTCTTCAGCGTTGGTGCCTTGCAGGCGCACGATGATGGGGACCTTAATTTCGCCGAAGGATTTGTAGGCTTCTACGATGCCGTTGGCGACGCGGTCGCAGCGAACGATACCGCCAAAAATATTAATCAGTACTGCTTTCACATTTTGGTCAGCGAGGATGATTCGGAAGGCTTGTTCAACCGATTTGGCGCTGGCACCACCGCCCACGTCGAGGAAGTTGGCAGGTTCGCCGCCGGAGAGCTTGATGATGTCCATAGTGGCCATGGCCAGTCCGGCGCCGTTTACCATGCAGCCCACGTTGCCGTCGAGTTTGATACAGTTC
>CAZPDS010000135.1:0-4535 GCA_964585485.1 uncultured Bacteroidales bacterium | reverse complement strand
ATCATGAAAGCAGAAAAAATTAATTCCAAAAAATTCGAACAAATTGACTCAACCCAAATGACAAAAATTATGGGTGGGGACAGAGAAACAAGCTGGCGTAATAATAACGATGGCTCTATCACATATGATTCCTTTGCTTATTGGTCCAATGCTGACGGAACAGCAGCGACTTGTGGATCAGGTGCAGGAATAATGGATGGCTTTATTCTTGGTCCCACGATCGGAAGAGACCGCTAATTTCACACCAGAGAGGCAGGGAATTCGTTCCTGCCTCTCGATATTGTATTTGCAAAACGCTCGCATTTATTTTTGAAAGTGTTCTCCTCAAATGGCATCATATTTTTAATCACATGCAAAAATTATTAAAGTTTAGATAGAAACAGACGGCCAAAATATAATAGGGTAAAAAGAAAGAAAAATATGATACTATAAGTCGTAATTATTTCGCATAAGATTCTGCTGTTATCAAGGATAACACGCGAGTACTAGAATATTAACAATATTTACTTCATAGTTAAAAATTTGATATTATTATTGACAGAAGACCATGATCAAACAATGAATAACATTGTTAAATGGTTAAATCACTATGGTGCTAATTATTTACGAATATCATGCACTACCAAAGTTGACTTAGTTGGAATATTTATTAGTTCAGATAAATCAAAATCATACATTGAAACTATTATTGAAGGAAAAAATGTTCGTATTGACGGGGCTCTCACTGTTTGTATTAGGCGCGGATATATATGTATGAATAACGTATCATCAAAATTTCCGGATACTGACATCTCACATTGGCTTGACGAAGAAGCGCTATCAATCATAGATTTTTTGTATTTTTTTTTGGAGAACAGGACAAAGTATTGTCTTGGGTCACTTACTCAAGCAAAGTTAAATAAGTTGATTCAATTGGATAAAGCTTCCGCTTGCGGATTCAAAATTGCAAATACATATGTAATCACACCGAAATATAATATTACAAAGCTAAAAACTGATAGTTTTATTACAAAGCCTATTAGTGATATTAGTATTCATACGAATGGTAATCGTGAATTTTTTACCGGTGGCACCTTTCGCATTGATACTGAAAAGTATTTAAATGATTGGGAATTCCCTTCGTTGCTTCAACAATTTTTAGATAAATCATTAGAAATAAGAGTTTTTTTCTATTCTGATTTTTATTATGCACTAGGACGACGCTCCTATGATGCAAGATATACCCGAAGGGCTGATTGGAGAAGATATAATGCTAATTTTGAAAAAATGAGGTTCTTTCCTGTTGACCTTCCAAGGAAAATTTTAGTCAGGCTTAAAGAGTTATCAAAAGCATTAAATATTAATACTGGATCCTATGATCTAATTTTATTTAAAAATGAGTATTATTTTCTTGAAGTAAATACACATGGGCAGTTCGGATTTGTTAGTTCATTAGGAAACTACCAAATTGAAAAAGACATCGCTGATTTTCTTAATACAATAGACAAAGATGGTGTAAAATGAAACCACTCCCCCCCCTCCTTTTACTTTTTGTAAGCTTTGTAGCCTCAGCACAGAACATGGTGCTAAATCCGTCCTTTGAAGAACATACACCCAATACAAATGTCTCCGGATACGATAATTTCAAATACATTACTCACTGGGAAAAATCATGTTTTATTGATCAAGTTGGGTTTCCAGATGGGTTTTGCAAAAATCAAAAATTGCAGGATTCATATAAATTGGTCGGCCTTACAACGGGTCCCGAACCGCATAGTGGGGATCATTGTGCAGGTCTGGACCTTGGATCAATTTTAGTTGCTGAATTAAATGGAAGCATGAAAAAAGACAGCGCATATTCAATTTCCTTTTATTATAAATGGAATGATTCATCAACGAATTATGCCTTGCATTTTTCATTTTACCTGGCTCCGGAAAATGCTTTTTTAACAGGGGAGTATAGACCCAGTTATAAACAAAGCAGTAATTGGTCATATGAAGACGGTCTCACGATGGATGTTGATTGCGATAGCTGCGCCTTTAAGGGGAGCTGGCATAAATTCAATTTTACGTATTATGCAAAAGGGGGTGAGAAATATTTGCTATTCGGAGTGAGGGTTAACCGGATCATTAATGGAAAAGAAATTTGCCACTTCAAATCAGGACCTGTCCGCATTGATAAAAATACAGGTAAGGTACGCGACCCGGCCCCCTTATATTATTTGATTGATGATGTCTCCGTTGTGCCAGAGAAATCTGGGATAAAAGTGGGTGTAACCATGAATGTCTATGATATTTTATTCGATGTAAACAGCAGTGTTATAAAGCCAGGCTCATTTTCATATCTTGACAAACTAGCAGGATGTCTTAACGCGAATCCGATATTTACCATTGAAATTACCGGCTATACCGATAACATGGGCAGTGAGGCGGACAACATGACCTTGTCCTTAAAGCGTGCTGAATCAGTGAGGGATTATCTCATTTCGCATGGTGTTCGCCCCGATCGTATTAATGTCTATGGCATGGGTGAAAGCAAACCTATCACAAGCAACGATACACCTGATGGACGGGCAAGAAACAGGCGTATAGCAATTATCATAAGGAACAAACAATGAAGATAAAAAAAGAATTGATTAAAAAGCTTCCAATTCATGCGAAGAACTGGAGAATCAATAAAATTGTGGTAACTGAAAATTCTGAAACTTATAGTTATCCACATCAATATTTACACAGCAGCAAACATCAAATTGAGTTTTTCTACAAGCCAATTTTACGTATTACGATTTTTGAAAATGAAAAGTAAAACATTACGGCTTTTTAACAACTGCTTTATTGTCAAAGGCTACTCGAGAAGTTTGATTTTTGACTCATTGAGGCAGACTTATTATATTGTGCCTCATTCGTTAATAAAATTTTTACAAGTACAAATTTCGAAAAAGGACTCACATCTATCCCCTGTTTTCACATCTAATATAACAAAAGAATACTCACGATTTATCATTCAAAATAAACTCGGTTCATATATGGACGAGATGGAAGAACGACTTTTTTCGTATAAAATGAATCTTGAATATTGTCGTCCATCCACAATAACAAATTTAATTTTATTGGATAGTCAATATTTTAATGATAAAATATTTGGTTCAATAAAGCGATTAAATATTGAAGCAATTTTGATCCTAATAAAATCCAAGGATGATTATTATGAATGCCTTTTGCGAATCAATGATCTCTTACAATATACGCCTTTGACCCACGTAGATATAATTATTGAAAAAATAAACGGCGAGGACAAAAATAAGCTGGAAAGCTTTTTTATTAATGCGCCAAGAATAAACTCATTACTATGCCAGAGTAAAACTTATTATACGATCAAATTAAAATCAGGTCGTAGATTTATGATAACGAATAAAAAAATAGAAATATGCGGTTCCCTTACCCATACTGATTTTATAAAAAATATTGACCATTTTACAGAGTCACTACGATACAATACCTGCTTGAACAGAAAAGTGTGCATTGATGAAAAAGGTTATATCAAAAATTGCCCAAACTCAGAATTATTTTTTGGCAATGTTAAAAATTCAACTCTTGAAGAGATTATTTGTCAGGATGACTTTAAAAAATGGTGGAATATTAAGAAAGATAATATTGATGTGTGTAAAGATTGTGAATTTCGTCATTTATGTACCGACTGTCGTATGTTTATTAGAGATCCGGAAAATATTTTTTCACATCCGTCAAAATGCAAATACAACCCATACATATGTTCATGGGAATGGGAGGAAAAATTTGTGCCAATTGATGAGTGTGGGACATATAGCAAAGAAACAGGTTTTATTGTAAATAAAAAGAAGGTGAATCTTCTAAATAAGGAAATTTGGGGAGAATAGAGTGAAGTTCCATCACTATTCCCAACTCGACACCATGGACTGCGGTCCGACCTGCCTGCGCATGATTGCGAAGCACTACGGGCGAATGTATACCTTGCAGCGTTTGCGCTCAATGTGCGCTACTACGCGGGCCGGGGTCTCCCTGCTGGGCATCAGCGACGCGGCCGAAAAGATTGGCTTCCGAACCATGGGCGTGCGCATTGGCTTTGAGAAGCTGAAGAAGGAAGCTCCTTTACCCTGCATCGTGCATTGGCGCCAGAACCATTTTGTGGTGGTATACGAAATCGAAGACACAAAGAAGAACCCAACCGTACACGTTGCAGATCCTGCACATGGGCTGGTGACTTACACCGAAAAGGAATTTTTGGAGGGCTGGCTCAGTACAAAAAAGGAAGGGGAAGACAAGGGAATCGCCCTTTTGGTGGAGCCTACCCCGGATTTCTATTCGCGGGAGGATGAGAAGCCGGACAAGACACGGTTTAAGTTTTTGCTGAATTATATAAAGCCACACAAACGGTTTTTCACCCAGGTCATCCTGGGGATGTTGCTGGGTAGCCTGTTGCAGCTCATTTTTCCTTTCCTCACGCAAAGCATCGTGGATAAAGGTGTCGGGAATCAGAACATCGGATTTATTTTCCTGGTACTGATCGCGCAGTTTAT
>CAZPDS010000134.1:0-4589 GCA_964585485.1 uncultured Bacteroidales bacterium | reverse complement strand
GCCGGCAGTGCCGAAAAGCCTGTTTCATTGGTGGCGCCCCAATTGCCGCCTTGCCAATACGTAGTGCCTGCTGATTTAAGTTTCCCGCCAGCAATATTTGCTCCTCCGCAATAATCAAGCAGCGTCTTCCATTCTTCCTGCGTGGGAACATGCCATCCCGCCGGCGCTATTCCGCGACTGTCAGCGGCCGCAAACCAGTTGTACAGCGCCCCGTAGGTTTTCGCGTTAGCAGTGTCATTGTTGTAATAGCAAAATTTTGGCAAGGTGGTATTCCAGTAGTAATTCATAGTTACATAGCGAATAGAGTCGCCATTGCTAAACCGGCTGGTACGCAGGTTTTCGAGCATCCAGACCTGTGTGCCAATTTTGACCGAGTGATACAGGTTGCCGTTTAGGTCCGTGACGGTTTCACCCGGAATAGGCTTTGTACAAATCATTATAATTTCACCGTACGATGTTCCTTGCTTATTGGTAGCAAAAGCCCTGATGAAATAAGTAGTGAAGGGCAGAAGTCCCGCGATTTCGCCGGAAAACAAGCCATTTTCCGGAGCAAGTAAAAGTTTATTTTCCTCAATGGTCGGCATTTGCGATGTACTCCAGCAAAACCCGAGTTCGGTAAGATCTGCGCCCCGCGATGAAACGATTTTTCCGCTGCAACGCGCGGAATTGCAGGTAATATCGGTCACATCCATGGTCATTACAACCGGCGGCATGCTGTCCTTCCGGCATCCTGAAATTGCGACAGAAAAAAAAATCACAAGGGCAAGAAAGTACTTTTGGTGGTTGATATTATTCATCGTATATTTATAAAACAAGTTAATGCATTTTGTGTATCAGTCTTTAATACATCGTACTGATCCTCCGGCCCCCATGGGAAAAAGCAATGCCTGGTGATCATCGTAAAACAATTGCACCATCCAGTAAGGATCGGTTGCCCAAAAAAGTGCATAGCGCCCTTCCCCTTCAAAGGTGACACCTACGCGTCGTCCCCCGGGTAAGGCTGTAAATCCACTGGAATTACTCGCCCCTAGATTAGGTGCGTACCAATGACCTGTGCCGTATTCTTTGAGTTTTCCTCCGGCCACGGCCGCCCCGCCCAAATAATTGATCAAAACAGTAAACTCGTCCTTGCTTGCAATATGCCATCCCTCCGGGGCCAGACCATTCGTATCAAGCACGGCTTTGCCATTATACAACAAGCCATATTTCAAAATCATGGCGCTGTCATTATTGTAATAGCAATATCCGGGCAGATAGGAATTCCCATACCAGGATGCTGAATCGGGTTGCAGGGCTAAGGGGACTCCGTTTCGGAAATGGGTTACTTTCAGATTTTCCAGCAGCCAGACCTGTGTCCCGATTGTAACGGTGTGGTAAACATTGCCGTCGTAATCTGTCACGTATTCGCCCGCATAGGGTGTTGTAAACGTACGTGTTTCACCGTACCCGGTCCCATGACGGTTTGTGGCATAGGCGCGGACGTAATAGGTGGCGGGCGATGACAACCCCACCAGTTTTGCGGAAAAGGGCCCGCTTTCCGGACCGTCTTTGGTTCGGGCGTCGGAAATCGTAGGTGGGTGATCCGTGCTCCAGCACAGGCCCGACTCAAGGACTTTTGCTGAGCCCTCCGACGTGATCTCGCCGCCGCACATAGCTGAATTGGCTGTTATTTCTGTCAACGCTGCCGTTGTTACTTCAGGTGGACGAGCATCTTTTTTGCATCCCATCAGAAAACAGACACTGACGGCTAACAAAAATGAAATACGATGATTCATTGCAAATCGAATAAAATTTTGTTGGTCACTACATCAATGTTTTCGTGTAAACAACCAATTACTTAATCAAATCTTTGAAGTTGTTCACACATAAAGATCGATAAATTTCTTACCTTCAATCCCTTTATGCATGTTGAAAAAACGCTGTGTTAAAAAGAGCGCTCGTTTGAAATTCGATTGTTAATCTCATGCATTCCAAACTATATTGCCTCTATATTCACCGGGTAATTAAAGTAATTAAAAGACAAAAATACGTATTGTTATGATGGGTGCAAAAAAATATGTTAGTGAATCTCAGAAATAATTGAAATTTATATTCATTATAATTAGAATGATTGCCTATTATTCGTATCGTTTTTAGATCTTTATTACAATCTTTAGGCAGTGTGAGTTATTGTGGGAGCGTCAATTTGGGGTATCTATTTCCGGAAAGTCAAGAAAATCATAAATCAGTTCCACCTGCCAGGGCAGCAAACTTCGGCGTGACGAAAGATGAAGATAGGGACGGATAGGTTTTATCCATTTTCTGATAGTGTTCCGGTGTACGCCGTATTCGTCGGCAATTTGCTGGAGGGTTTTAACGGGGCCGGGCATGAGAGTGAAGTTTATACAAAAATAACTATAGCAAGACGTCACAATTGCGCTGTGGACTCCTTTGCGGCTAATTGCGCCTCTTTGCACAGAAAATGGCAATAATTACTAATCAATAGTCTCAATTTGCTTTGCAAAAAAGCACGGGCACACCAAATGCACGAGCTTTAAAGTTCCGCTATTGATAGATTGCGTGAAGTTTTTTCATGTCCTGGCTTACCTTCTTGTCCAGGAGCCGGGCATATACCTGTGTCATTTTAATAGAGCTGTGGCCAAGCATTTTCGAGACTGTTTCAATGGGAACATCATTGTTAAGTGTTACCGTTGTAGCGAAGGTATGCCGGGCAACATGAACGGTCAGATTTTTCTTTATGCCGCAGAGATCTGCAATTTTCTTTAGGTAGGCATTCATTTTTTGATTCGACGGAATCGGGAGCAGTAGATTATGATGCGACCGACACGGATAATTCTGGTAACGATCAACGATCTGCCTGGAAAGCGGTAGTAGGGGAATATTGCAGGCGTTATCCGTTTTATGTCGCTTGGTCAGGATCCACGGCTCCCCGTCAGTACCGGTTCCAATGCAATCCGGGGTCAGATTTTTAAGATCAATGAACGCAAGCCCCGTCATACAGCTAAATACGAAGCAATCCCGGATTTGGCCAAGTCGTTCAATTTCGAATTCTTTATTGATAAGGGCTGCTAATTCTTCCTCGGTAAGGAAAGGTTTGTCAACCTTTCTTTCAGACATTTTATAATTCATAAACGGGTCCGTTTTGATAAGCCCGTTGGCAATGCAAATCCTGACGACTTTCCGGATGCACTTCATGTATTTGAGCATCGAGTTGTGCTGGCAGTTCTTTTCGCTTTTCAGGTATACTTCAAAATCCATCAGGTGCTTGTTTTTCAAGCAATCCAAGGGGACGTCGTCAATATGAATAGTTTTGAAAAATTCCTGCAAATGATTTTTGCAATACTTGAACTTATTATAGGTATCCTGTGTGATATCAGTCCCGATAACTTTTTTTAGCTGCTCCATGTGCAGGGAGAATTCCCCCAGAAGGGTTTTTGATTCATCGTCGCTCCTACCCTGCCAGGTGTTCTTAATGATCTCAGCATTGATTTCTTTGCCATCTTCCTTGGCTAACTGGTAGATCTCGTAAAGCTTGGCTCGAACAGAATATAAATAATCATTAATGCTTCTGGCTTCCTTGGAGGATCCGGAAGCGTTACCCCGGTCAGGGTTCCAGATTGCATCGTCCACGCCACGGTTAAGTGACATTTCCGTTCGGGTTGAATTGCATGAGATTCGTGCATACAAGGGCACTGATCCATTCATGCTTTTCCTGATTCTTCTTACGTAGAAGCTGACATTGAAGGTCATTCTTTTGGACACCATTTGCGTAAATTTTTAATAGTTAAACATCGCAAAAGGGAACCAAATGACAAAGCGCAAACGGTTGCAAATCAGCGCAAAGGAGCACAAAGTGGTGTCCAATGTTAAATGGTTTTCCGTGGACACCACTTTGGACTACGAACCAGTGTGCAAATTGCGCTTTTTTGCGTTTTTTCGGGCATAAAAAAAAGCCTGAAATGTTTAATTTGCAGGCTTTTGCGTCAATTTGCACCATTGACCAGCGGTCCGGACGGGACATAATTTATCTTTAAATACTTTGTATTGTTTTTAATTACATCAAAATAAGAGACGCTGCATTAGCTTCAATGTCTGGTGACCCAGGGACTTGGATTATTACAGATAAAGTTCTTTATGATAATGAAAACAATAACCTTTCAAAGGTTTGTCATCTTAATCCAAAAGAATTTGATACGGAACCAGTTAAAAGATTAGAAAAATATGCTAAGGCTTATTTATTTACAAAATTAAAAGATTACGAAAATGAACAAGAATATCGAATATGCATTTATGATGGAAAAAAAACAACAGATATAAAAATAGATATAAAAGATGCAATTGAAGGGATAATATTAGGTTATAAATTTCAAAGGATCTATTTACCTGATATTCAAAGTGTTTCCAAAAAGTTGCATTTTCCAATAACACAAGTTACTTGGTTTAGAGGGATACCCAGTTTTACTGAAATTGATTAATGGAAAATTCACCTAACAACTAGTTCAACCTGACATTGCTATTGTCACACTTTTTGCAGTCGCTACGCTCGGCAAAAAGTGCGCCAATGTACGCAATGCAGGTTAACTAAATGT
>CAZPDS010000133.1:0-4637 GCA_964585485.1 uncultured Bacteroidales bacterium | reverse complement strand
ACCGGTCTGTGCGCAGGCAGTTACACTGTAACAGTGACTGCCGCTACCGGCTGTTCGGCCTCGGCCTCCACAAGCATTACCTCGTTGACCCCGCTGACAGCAGCCATCAACACCTCCACCAATAACAACTGCTTTGGTCAGAGCACAGGTAGTGCCACCGTTACCGCTTCGGGCGGTACTGGTCCGTACACATATGACTGGGCTCCAAACGGGTATACCGGCGATGGAACAGCAACGTATTCTGCACTTCCTGCCGGAACCTATACAGTAACAGTGACCGATAACACCGCCGGAACGGCCAGCGCAACGATTACGATTACAGCACCGACGCAGCTGACCGCATCCATCACCGCCCAGACCAACGCCACCTGTTCCTTCAGCACCAATGGTTCGCTGACTGTTACAGCCGGCGGCGGCACACCCACCTATTCTTATAACTGGGCGCCGAACGGATTCACCGGCGACGGAACGGCCACGTATTCTGCCCTTTCGCCTGGGACTTACACGGTGACTGTTACCGACAACAAGTCATGTACAGCGACGACCACTGCAACGGTCACGGCACTGAACGCCGATGCGCCAGCCAGTGTCAGCATTAATGCTTCCGCGAATCCCATTTGCACCGGCACCAATGTTACCTTTACCGCTTCGCCGACCAATGGCGGCACCTCGCCGACCTACAGCTGGCGGTTGAACGGAACCCCGGTCGCAACCGGAGCCACGTATTCAAATGCATCGCTGGCGAATGGAAATACAATTTCTTGCGTGATGACCTCCAATGCCACCTGTGCAACCGGTAGCCCGGCAACGTCAAGCACCATCACGATGACGGTGAATGCTATACCGGTCGTTAGTGTGATTGCTTCCCCCGCCACTGTTTGCAACGGCAGTTCATCGAATCTGACGGCCAGCGGCGCCAATACTTATGTTTGGGCACCGGGTGGTTCAACGGCCAATCCGTTGACAGTAACACCTTCGTCCACCACGACCTATACTGTAACCGGAACCTCGAATGGTTGTGCCGCTACGGCCACTACCAGCGTAACCGTAAATCCGACCAGTGCGGCAGGTGTGAGCATTAATGCAAGCGAAACTACGATCTGTTCAGGAACCAATGTAATCTTCACGGCCACTCCTACCAACGGGGGAACCAGCCCGACCTACCAGTGGTTTGTCGGAGCTACCCCTGTTGGAACTGGCGCTTCCTGGTCCAGCACGACACTCGCCAACGGCAATAGCGTAAGTTGTGTAATGACCTCGAACCAGACCTGCGTCACCGGAAATCCGGCCACTTCGAACAGCATCAGTATGACCGTGAGTTCTTCTGTTACCCCTTCGGTCGCGATTGCGTTGACCTCCGGAACGAACCCGGCTTGCTCCGGTTCGTCACTAACCTTCACAGCCACCCCGACCAACGGCGGAACAACGCCGACCTATTTGTGGTTAGTCAATGGTGTATCAACCGGTGTCACCACCCCGACCTATACGACAACATCGCTGACCAACGGACAGGTGGTAAGTTGCACAATGACCTCAAACGCGAGTTGTGCCAGCCCGACCACAGCGACAAGCTCCGGTATAACGATGACCATCAATCCGACGGTTGTGCCCGCCGTAAGCATTGCGCAAACCACGGGTACCAACCCGATGTGTTCCGGTGCAACCGCCACCTTCACGGCGACACCTACCAACGGCGGAATACCTACGTACCAGTGGTATGTAGGCGCAAGCCCGGTTGGCACTGGTGCAACGTACACCACAACAACACTAACCGATGGACAGATCGTGTCCTGTGTCATGACATCTACGGCTAGCTGTGCAAGTCCGACCACCGCGACGAGCAACAACATCACGATGACGGTTAACTCCTCGCTAACACCGGCTGTTTCGATAGCCATTACTGCGGGCAGCAACCCGACTTGCTCCGGAGCTCCGATTACCTTTACGCCGACACCGACCAACGGCGGTACAACACCGACCTACCAATGGTATGTGGGAGCAAGCCCGGTTTCAACGGGTGCGACCTACACCACGTCCTCCCTGGCCAACGGCAACATTGTAAGTTGCGTCATGACCTCCAGCTCGGCCTGTGCAAGTCCGGCCACGGCAACCAGCAACAATATAACCATTGTGGTGAATGCAACCCTGACTCCATCGGTGAGTATAGCAGCATCAGAAACCACGATTTGTGCCGGCAACAGTGTTACCTTTACCCCGACCCCGGTGAACGGCGGCGCCACACCTTCCTACCAGTGGTACATCGCCGGAAGCCCGGCCGGTACCGGAGCAACCCTTGTTACCTCAGCTCTCACCAACGGACAGGTTGTCAATTGTGTGATGACCTCCAGCTCGACCTGTGCAAGCCCAACCACCGCCACCAGTAACAATATCAATATGACGGTTAACCCCAGTGCTCCGGTGAGTGTTGGTATTTCGGCCATGCCTAATGGAACCATCTGCGCCGGAACCACCGTTAACTTTACTGCAAGCGGCGTTAACGGCGGAAGCAGCCCGGCCTACCAGTGGGTTGTGAACAGCGTGAACGTTGGAACCGGAACGACGTATTCCTCCAACAGTTTAAACAACAACGATGTTGTAAGCTGTATTCTTACCTCGAACGCGGCCTGTGCTACCGGCTCCCCGGCGACTTCCAACACGATTACCATGAGTGTTACTTCATCGGTTGCTGCCGGAGTCAGCATCATTGCCAACCCCGCTGGTGCAATTTGTACCGGAACCAGCGTGATGTTCACGGCTACACCCAGCAATGGAGGAACACCCTCCTACAGCTGGTTAGTGAACAGTACCCCTACCGGAGTTACCACAGCAACCTATTCCAATGCCTCATTGAACCACAATGATATTGTGAGTTGTGTGATGACCTCTGACCTGAGCTGTGTAACCAACAATCCGGCTACCTCCAACGTCATCACGATGACGGTAAACAATTCGGTAACGCCCGCGGTCAGCATTAGTGCTAATCCGGCCGGAACCATTTGTGCCGGCACACTGGTCACCTTCTCGGCAAGTTCGACTGATGGCGGCTCTGCACCCACCTACACATGGCTGGTTAACGGAACACCCTCCGGAAGTGGAACAAGCTTTACCAGCTCAACCCTTGCGGATAACAACCAGGTTGTTTGTGTGATGACATCAAATGCTCCCTGCGTCACTTCCAGCACGGCTGTTTCGCAAACCATCATCATGGATGTCAGCGCCATTCTCACGCCCAGTGTGACCATCGCAGCAAATCCAACGGGCGCCGTCTGTGAAGGAACGACTGTTACCTTCACCGCTTATCCGATGGATGCGGGCACAACCCCCACCTACAATTGGATGGTGAACGGTGCGACCGTTGGTAACGGTGCGACATTTACCAGCAGTGCCTTAAGCTCGGGCAACACGGTTACCTGCGAGATTACATCAACCTCACCCTGCGCACTCGGCGCCACGGCTCTTTCCAATGGAATTACCATGGTGGTAAATCCGAATGTACCGGTAAGTGTTGCCGTGAATGCTACTCCGAATGGCGCTATCTGCACCGGAACAACCGTGAACTTCACGGCCTCGGCTACCAATGGCGGAACATCGCCCTCCTATCAGTGGATGGTGAACTCAACCGCTGTAGGGACCGGATCTACGTATTCCTCCGCAGCCCTGGCAAACAATGATGTCGTAAGCTGTGTGCTTACTTCTTCGGAATCCTGCACCGTGGGATCTCCGGCAACTTCAACGCCGATCACGATGGTCGTTAACGACATGCTACAATTAGGTGTGAGCATCAGTTCAGATGCTGTTGGCGCCGTTTGTATCGGCACGAATGTAACCTTTACGGCGACGCCTGTTAACGCCGGCAGTTCGCCAACCTACCAGTGGATGATCAACGGAAGCCCCACCGGCAATACGGGAGCAACCTACACAACCAACGCACTGATTAATGGCGATGTCGTAAGTTGCCGCGTTACCACAACAGAACCGTGCGTGAGTGGATCGCCTGCAATGTCGAACATGATTACCATGTCGGTCAGCGCGTCGCTGCCGGTTAGTGTTACCGTCGATCCGATTCCTTCGAACATCATTTGCAACGGCGACGAAGTAACCTTCTCGGCCAATGGAACCAACACTGGCAGCACACCGACCTTTGCGTGGTACCTGAATGGCAGCAACCTTGGGGTGGCTGCATCAACCTACACAACCTCCACCCTGGCTGACGGCGATGAGGTATACTGCGTGCTGACTTCGTCCCTCGCATGCACATCGGGTTCACCTGCTACATCCAGTGTAGTATCTATGACCGTGAATGCGATTCCAAGCGCGGACGCCGGCCTCAATGTTACCACCTGCTCCAATGTACCGGCAACGCTGACCGCCTCAGGAGGTAGCAGCTACCAGTGGAGCACCGGTGATTTATCCGCCAGCACCACGGTAAATCCGCAGGAATCGGAAACCTATTGGGTTACGGTTACGGCTAACGGATGTTCGGCCATCGACTTTGTTGATGTCCTGGTACTTTTAGCACCGGATGTAAACTTTGGTCCTGACGCCAGCCTGTGTAACAATTTGACCCTAACCCTGGATGCCGGCGAAAACATGCAGACCTATGAATGGTCCGATGGTTCAAGCAACCAGACCTTGCT
>CAZPDS010000132.1:0-4651 GCA_964585485.1 uncultured Bacteroidales bacterium | reverse complement strand
GGGCGGAGAGGCCTGTGGTACCCGGGTGGAAATCTTAATCCGCTACCGGGAGTTTTAGTCCGGGATAAGAATGCGAGAAAGTCAACGTTAAGATTACATCTATTTGTCGCAAGGATGATTTTTTTTTGGATCTTTGATTAAAATTGGACACTATGATACGAGTGGTAATTATTGATGATGAAAAGGCATCACGGGATACCCTGAAGGGATTGCTGAACAGGTATTGTCAGGGTGTGGAGGTGGTAGGTCAGGGCGATGGCGTGATGCAGGGCATGGAGGTGATCCGGCAGACCAATCCCGATGTGGTGTTTTTGGACGTTCAGATGCCCGATGGCAGCGGTTTCCGCTTGCTGGAGGAGATCGGGGAAATTAAATTCGACGTGATCTTTACCACCGCCTATGATCAGTACGCGATTAAGGCGATCAAGTACAGTGCCCTGGATTACCTTTTGAAGCCTATTGTTCCCGACGATTTGGTGGGTGCTGTGAAAAAGGCCGAGCAAAAAAAAAATCTCGGGCAGATGAACGACAGTATCCGGACCCTGCTTGAGAACCTTCATCATCAAAACGAACCACGCAAAATTGTATTAAGCACGGCCGAAAAAATGCACATCGTCGAAATCGATGATATTTTGCGTTGCGAATCGGATGATTATTACACCAAATTTTTCTTTACCGACGGCAAAACGCTGCTCATCTCAAAAACACTTAAGGAAAACGAAGAATTGCTGGGTGATAAATTTTTCCTGCGCCCGCATAAATCTCACCTTGTCAATATTAAATACATCAAGGGTTTTCTGAAAAATGACGGCGGCTACATCCTGATGTCTGACGGAACCAAAGTCCCCGTTTCGCGGCGAAAACGTGAATATGTGGTGAATACCCTCAACCACCTCTAAAAATGGCGGCGGCCGGCAAGATCCGCCGGCGACAACGCAAGCTCTTTTTTATTGCGGCCGAAAACTGCCCGGGAGCTACCGGAAACTGATTTGTTGTCCTGTATTGGGGCTGGGATACCTATTTTTAATTTCCCAAGTAATCAAATAGCCCAGCATGATCAACATTTACCCGGAAGAAACTAGTCTTCAGTTTATAATCAGGAACTTACGCGAGTTTCCCGGCGCGCTGACCGTTTGGTCGGACAACAATGCGTACTTCCTTCCCAAACCTATTCATATTCAACATGGTGGATATGTTATTCGGAGGCTTTAGCCGATGATCATGTGCGCAGGGCGATCTACGCTGAGCGGCCTATCCCGGTGGTGAAGAAAAATCAGAATAATTTGATTGTCAGAGAACTAATTAAAATGCCTGAGTAATAGCAACGAACGCCATATTTAGACGCTTATAAAAAATCTTTATGGAGTTTCAAATATTGTTTTTATCTTTACCGCCATTTTGGATATATACATAATTGTAAACAGGAAAATTATTAATCCAGCAAATATGTTTCGAAAATTACTCTTTACAACAGCAATGATGCTAACAGTGAGCATGTTGGCATTCTCTCAGTCCGGTACCTTGAAGGGAAAGATCATTGACAAAGGGACCAATGAACCGGTTCCGTTTGCCAATATCGTGATCGAGCAAGGTGGAAAACAAACCGGTGGAACAACCACGGATTTTGATGGTAATTATACCATCAAGCCTATCCCTCCTGGCAAGTATGATTTAAAAGCTTCCTATGTGGGATACAAACCGATTATGGTAAAAGATATTATTGTAGTGGCCAACCAGATTTCCTTCCAGGATTTATCGATGGAGTCCACCATGATTAATATTGAAACCTTTGAAGTGGTCGATTACAAGGTTCCTTTGATTGACAAGGATCAGACTTCGACCGGAGGAACGATGACCTCGGATGAAATCTCTAAGATGACGGGTCGTTCCGCTGAATCTGTGGCAACCACCGTTGGTGGTGTGTTTTCGCAGGACGGTGAAATGGGAAGTATCCGCGGTTCCCGTACCGACGGTACCGTTACTTATGTTGACGGTGTGCGTGTACGTGGATCAACGAGTGTTCCTAAAGCAGCTATCGAACAGGTTACGGTTATCACCGGTGGTACCCCTGCACAGTACGGCGACGTTACGGGTGGGGTTCTCTCCATTTCTACCAAGGGTGCCAGCCGTGAATTCGGTTTAGGCTTTGAAGGAACCACCTCCCAATACCTGGACAACTTCGGATACAATCTTCTTGCGTTGAACATGCAGGGACCTCTTATTAAAGGTAAAGACTCAACTCAAAGTACGGCTTTGCTGGGGTACTTTATCGCAGGTGAGTATATGTATCAGAAGGATCCCCGTCCCTCTCAGATTGGATACTGGTATGCCAAAGACGATGTGCTCAGCCAGATTGAACAGTATCCGGTGGTCCCAACCGGTCGTGGCGATGGTACCTACCTTGCCGGTGACTTTGTTGGATTTGACGGTGTTGAAAAATCCTATAAAAAGAGAAACTCCGCCAACCAGGATGTCAGCGTGAACGCCAAACTCGACGTTCGCACCACGCCGAACACCAACCTTACCTTTGGTGGTTCTTACAACTACAACTGGGGTCGCTCGTTCTCCTTTAATAATATGTTGTTCAACTACAACAACAACGGTGAAAACCGCTATCAGAACTGGCGTGTTTTTGGACGTTTTACGCAGCGCTTCCCGACCTCGGGAGATAGCAAATCGCTGATTAAGAATGTATTCTACACACTGCAAGGCGGTTACTCCTCGATTTCGAATATATACCAGGATGCCGTACATCAGGACAATCTGTTCAACTACGGTTATCTTGGCAAGTTCGTTACTAATAAGGTACAGAGCTACGAATACGGCCATGATGATGTTCTTAACATGGACGGTTATATCCACAATGGCTTCCGCGATGTTACCTATTCGTTCGAACCCAATTCGGACATCAACCCCATCCTGGCCAACTACACAGCGAATTATTATAAACTCTATCCCGAAGCCAACGGATACTGGAACAATGCCGACCAGGTGATGCTGGGGGGCGGTATGCTGAACGGTCAGTTGCCCACCGCTGTAAATTCACTCTGGACCAACGTGGGTACACCTTATAATAGTTATTCAGTAACCAAACAGACCCAGTATAACATTGATGCTAATGGTTCGGCCGACATCGGCAACCATGCTATCCAGTTGGGTATTTCTTACGAACAACTAAAAACCTCGTACTACGCTTATTCCCCCGCCGGTCTGTGGGGATTGATGCGCCAGCTTACCAACAAGCACATTGAACAGCTTGATAAAAACAACCCACACGCCATGTATGATATCTACGGCGTGTATCAGGATACCATTTATTATGATCGTCTGTACAGCGAAACCGAACAGGCTTACTTTGATTACAACCTGCGTAAAAAACTCGGCATGGCGGTAGACGGTACCGAATGGATTGACGTGGCCAGCTATACTCCCGACATGTTCAGCATTGACATGTTCTCGGCCGACGAGTTGTTAAACAACGGTAGCAGTTATGTCTCTTATGCTGGTTTCGATTACACCGGTAAGGCTTTGAAGAGCAGACCCAGTTTCGATGATTTCTTCACGCAGAAAAATGAGGATGGTCGCTACACCCGCCCCATTGCTGCGCAGGAACCTGTTTACATGGCCGGTTACATCCAGGATAAATTTGCCTTCAATGACCTGATTTTTAGCATTGGTCTGCGTGTTGACCGCTACGATGCCAACCAGAAAGTTTTGAAAGATCCGTATTTGCTTTACGACGCTAAGACTGTTAGCGAAGTGGGTGAATTTGAACATCCCACCAACATGGGTTCGGATTATGTAGTTTATGTAGACGACATTAAGAATCCGGGTGGTGTAAAAGGTTATCGTAACGGATCCACCTGGTACAACGCCGATGGTGTTGAAATCAGTGACCCGGCCACCATCGAAACCGCTTCCGGTATTGCACCTTATCTCGTTGATCCCAACCAGAAGCAGGTGAACAGTTCGTCTTTTCGGGATTACAAGCCGCAGATTAACTACATGCCCCGTATTTCATTTTCCTTCCCGATTTCTGACGAGGCTTTGTTCTTTGCCCACTACGATGTGTTGACCAAACGCCCGACCGATGGTAACTTTATCGATCCGACCGATTATTTCTACATCTACAGCAAGGGCAATAATGACATTCTGAACAACCCCAATCTGAAATCTGAAAAAACCATCGACTACGAACTTGGTTTCCAGCAGAAGATCAGCAATGCTTCCTCGCTGAAAATTTCGGGTTATTATCGCGAACTTCGCAACCAGGTGCAGGTATACCGTTTCAGCGGTGCGTATCCTGTTTCGTACAACTCCTATAATAACATCGACTTTGGTACGGTTAAGGGTCTCATCGTTTCCTATGATCTTCGTCGTACCAACAATATCTGGCTGAAGGCCAGTTATACCCTCCAGTTTGCCGATGGTACCGGTTCTGACGCAACATCCGGTCTGAACTTCGTAACCACCGGTCAGCCGAACCTCCGTACCACCACGCCCTTGTCCTACGACCTGGTGGTCATCGATCCGCCCAAGTTCGCCCGCGCCCGCAAGGATCTCGAAGCCGCGCTCAAGGGCTACGAGCGTCTCAACACCCTGGCCCTGACCGTGTGCGCGCCCGGCGCCATGCTGGTCACCTGCTCGTGCT
>CAZPDS010000131.1:0-4692 GCA_964585485.1 uncultured Bacteroidales bacterium | reverse complement strand
GTATTACTTCCCGCGCAAGAACGATCCTAAGATGAAAACACCCCGGTATTTTTAATAGTAAACATATAAAAACTACACGCCAATGAAAACGCGAATATTTAAAACAGCATTTATGGCTATCGTTATGATGGCCATGATGACAACACAGGCTTTTTCGCAAAACACCTTGCAGAAAGCACGGGAATCCATGGAAAACTACGATTTCGCGGAAGCGGCATCCCTTTATCAAAAGCATTTTGATTATAATACGGCAGAGGTCGGGGATGCGCGTGACCTTGCACAATGTTATATGAAGATGAACAACACTCAGGCGGCGGAGGAGTGGTATGGCATGGTGAATACCTGCTCCTCGAAAACCGCTGAAGATGTTTACGTGTATGCGGGTCTGTTAAAGACCAACGGACATTACGAAGAAGCCATTGAGCAATACCGCCACTTATCGGCCTTTAACACCGAACTGGGCGATCTGAGCCGGAGTGAGATTGATGAATGCTGCCGTGCACTTGAGTGGATGCAGAATCCCACGTTTTTCGAACTTAAAAATGTGGAAGGGATGAACACTGAAAATTCGGATTTTGGTCTCATCTGGTTTCGGGAGGGCTACCTGCTCGCTTCAGATCGCGTTTCCGGTCTGCGCACCGGCCCAAGTTATGGGTGGACAGGGGATCCGTACATCCAACTGTTTCGCGCCAATGGAACCGAGAATCCGGCCTTTTATCAGGAAGACGCCATTAATACGATGTATCATAATGGGCCTGCGGTATTTGATCAGGGCCGTGATGTGCTTTATTTTACCCGAACCCGGATGGTTAAAGTGAAAATGGAGCCGGTCAACAGTGATCCGACCAGTTGGTACAATCGCTATGGTAATGTGGAGTACGTAAACAGGCTGGAGTTGTACTCATCACAGTACAATGATGGAAAGTGGACCGAAGCCCTCGCCTTCCCCTACAATAATGCGGAAAATTATTCCGTAGGCCACGCTGCGCTTTCACCGGACGGCTCGCTGCTGTATTTTGTTTCGGACAAACCGGGCGGGTTTGGTGATGCTGATATTTATTACAGCGAACGCTTGTCGCCGGGCATCTGGTCAGAACCCGTTAATGCCGGACCGTCGGTGAATACGGCCGGTAAAGAAGTATTTCCCTACATTGCGCCCGATGGTACCTTGTACTTCTCCAGCGATGGCCATCCGGGCATGGGGGGACTGGACTTATTTAAAGCCACCGGCGAGCGCAACGCCTGGACACTGCCTGAAAACCTTCAGTATCCGATGAACTCCTCCCGCGATGATTTTTCGCTGATTCTTAATCCCAACGGACAATCCGGTTATCTTTCCTCCAACCGGGAGGGTGGCAAAGGCAGTGATGATATTTACGCCTTTAATTGGGAACCACCGTCGGGTCTGATATTATTGGTGAGTTCCTTCGGTCGCCAGGAAGACGGAAGTGTTTTACCGCTGGGGGGAACACGGGTCATTGAAACCCTCGACAATGGAAGTGTAGACGCCGAAATGATTTCGGACGAAAGTGGAAAAGCATATGCAACGGCCCATTGCGATATGGGTTACGTGATTTCGGTAAGCAAAGAAGGCTATTTCGCCAACAATGTTAAACTTGAAACGCCCGTCTGTGTTTCCCGGAATGATAGCTTGAGCGTTGATGTAATACTCGATAAGATCGTTATTGCAAAGCCTATCGTATTGGAGAACATTTATTACGATTTCGATATGTGGAATATCCGGGCCGATGCGGCTGTTGAACTCGACAAACTTATCCAGGTGCTGAACGACAATCCCCGCATCAGCATTGAGTTGGGATCGCACACCGATGCACGCGGAACCAGTGCCTACAACGAGAACCTTTCGCAAAAGCGCGCCGAATCGGCCGTAGCCTATATTGTTTCGAGAGGAATCCCGGCGAAACGGATTACAGCAAAAGGATACGGTGAAAGTGTCCCGGTCAATTCCTGTGTCGATGATGCGGAGTGTACGGAAGAACAACACCAAATGAACCGCAGAACCGAATTTAAGGTGACTCGTTTGGATTGAGATAAATTGCTCTACAGTGAAAGGCTGGCCGTGGGTCAGCCTTTTTTTTTCAAAACCCCCCTGTTGGGCGAATGAGAAGAGGACCGGAGATTTTTTCCAATCACCAGCGCCGACAAAAAAATGTTAAATATTTGTAATAAGCAAAAAAAATTAAGAAAACATTTGCATTTGGAATCATCTTATCTTAAATTTGTCTAAATAAGAATAACGCCAACCATGGATTCTTTTTATCGTCGTGTTTCGCTCTTGATTTGCTGTCATACCTTGTTTCAGTTATTCCATGGCCGTGCTGATATCTAAACCATTACGGCTGTTTTTTTGGTCTGTTTTTCAATTTAGAATCAATATAAATAAATCCCAAACACCAACCCATATGAAAACATTAATCTCTATTTTACTGATGCTGGCGCTGCCCTTTATCTTTACCACAAAGGCCGGTGCTCAGTCGCTGGAAATGACCGGCATGAACGCTGTTAGTCCCCTGGAGGCCTCTGCCGGAGGTTCTTACATGGTTAGCACCAGCGGCGCCCACGACGGCAAAATTGTCGTATATGCCGCTGGCGGCCAGGGAAGCTATATGTACTCCCTCAACGGGGGAAAATCTCAGACCTCGAATGTGTTCAAGGGTCTCCCGGCCGGCACCTACTCGGTGAAAGTTATGGATGCCTCCAATCGCGCTGTTACAACCAATCCGCTTACCATCTACGAACCGGCGGAGGAGAACGAATCGGTTGACTTGTATTACGATATTTTTGACGTGAACAGACCGGGATGGCCCGCTTCGGATGAAACTCAGATTACCCGCCCGGAGCCTGTTTTTTATAATGTCTTTACGCCCAATGGCGATGGCGTTAATGATGCCTGGGCGATTGGCAACATCGAAACTTACCCGGACAACCGCCTGATGATATTTAATGTAAGCGGACAAGTGGTTTATTCACAGGAACACTATCAGAACACCTGGACCGGCAGTGGTCAGCGCCAGGGAATGTACTTCTACGTGCTGACGGTGAATCATCCCGAAGGAAATTCGAGTTACAAGGGTGCGGTAGCCTTGCTTAAGTGATTGCGACCAACGTAAACGTTGAAATAGACCTAACACGATACCCTCATGAAAAAAATATTCTTACTACCGCTGATCCTAAGTCTTACGATGAGCTTCAGCCTCCGCGTTAATGCCCAGGTGTTGACGTGCGACCCTGATGTTCCGTATTTTTTTGTGGATCTTACCGGAGACCCGGACAGTGTCTGGTATTCTCCGGAGCATTCCCGCCAGGGAAATTGCTGTGGTACTACATCGCCCGATCGCTGCACAGTATTCGAATTTATCCTCGACAGCAATGCGGTGGCCGTCAGCTTTAACATTTCTAGCGGAGCCATCCCAACCGGTTCCATGTTCTATGAAATCGATTGTGGACCAATTACGCCAGTGGGCCAGCATATCTGCATTAATACACCCGGTCTCCATCGCCTTACCTTTTGCAAACCGGGCAACAATACCAACGTTTACGCGGTTACAAGTATCTCGCGTCCTATGTTTCCCGGTACCGATACAGTGGAGATTGAATGCAGCAAAACCTTGGAAGTGCTTGGCCTTTCGGAAATGACCATTACATGGAATTCGATCTATCCAGGCACTCCGGGCCAATACAATAACCTCTTAAGCTGCACCAACTGCAGTGATCCTGTATTCTCCCCGGTCGTCGGAACCCCTGAGTACATTGAGTATGTGGTTTCCGGTTCGCCTATAGCGTTTAATTGTGGATTCCCTATGAACTTTACGGATACGATCCGGGTGCACACCTGGCCTAAGTTGAACGCTGTAATTTCCCCCAACCCCGCAACCTATTGTACGGGCTCTGCCGATGGTATCCTGCTTACGGCCACGGCCAGCGGGGGCGATGGTAAGTACTCCTATGTGTGGACTAACCCACTTGGACAAGTGGTGGGGTCGACTTCTACATATTTTGCAACGATAGAGGGAACCTGGACCTGTGTGGTCAGCGATGGCCAGACCGGACCGAATTGCCCGCCCTATACAGCTACGGTGCTGGTGGCCCCCGGCCCTTTACCCATCGTGAATGCCGGCCCCGATCAGTTCCTCTGCCACGAAACGACAACGGTACAACTTAACGGAAGTGTGACAAACGCCCCCTCAGCTCTGTGGTCGGGCGGAAATGGCACCTTCGCGCCTTCAGCCTCAACCCTCAATGCCGTCTATTCTCCCACCCCGGCCGAAATAGGATCCGGTTCGCTGACCCTTACCCTCACCTCCCAAAACATCGGCGCCTGCGAGAATGCGTCTGATCAGGTGGTGCTTCATTTTGCACCGGCCTTGCAGATTAGTTCCCTGGCTAATCCTATTCTTTGTTTCGGTGGACTTACCACTATTCTTCTTTCGCCTGGCGGCGGAACACCCGACTACAGCTATCTCTGGAATACGGGTGCCACCGGGGCTTCGCTGATAAATGTGGGTGCTGGCACGTATTCCGTTACTGTTACCGATGCTATTTCCTGTACTGCAACACATAGCGTCACGCTTTCTCAGCCCCCCCTGCTTACGGCTTCGGCCACGGGCTCGGCGCAAGTGAGTTGTCACAACGAAGACGATGGCAGCATCACAGTTACCGCAAGTGGTGGTA
>CAZPDS010000130.1:0-4756 GCA_964585485.1 uncultured Bacteroidales bacterium | reverse complement strand
GCAGCAGGTCGGCAATTGACCAGATAAAGTTCGCGGATTCTTTTACATTCTTCATGTTTATGACATCGTTTTAGCTCTCAAATGTAGAAAGAATTATTAACAGGGTGAGAAACAAAATCAGCATACTGATGCTTCTTTGACTGCCTCAGAAGTACGCCCTCAACTGCACACTCCCCACGTGTACGGTCTTGTTGCCTGCGGTCTGGCGGCCGTCGTAAACGAGGTTCATCTGGAGGCTCTCGCTGAGGTTGCGCTGCCAGGCGAGGTTCCACGTGGCGTTGTTGCCCTTTTTGTAGCCTTCCAGCATGTCGTACGCCAGGGCTGTATTCTCTGTGGCATTGAAGGCTACCCGCAGGTAGTTGAAACGCGCTGTCAGACTGCCCTTGGCCGGGGTGTTGTACTTGATCTCCAATCCGGCATTGTGGATCTCTGAGCGCTCTCCGCTAATGCCGTATGCGTTTACCTTGTTGGCGTACTTGTACTGCAAACTGATACGCCAGCGCTTGCCGGGCTGATACTGAAACTGCGGGTTGGTCTCGTTGTAGTAGAGCACGTAGGAACGGTTGTTTAAGTAGTCCGACAAGCTGGTCTTTTTGCCATAGGTGGCGTTGAGGTTCATCATGATTTTCCGCGTGATGTTCCAGCGCAGGTGAAAGGTGAGGAGCTGCTGCGTCCGCGCATCGAAGCCGTTCATGAGCAGCGATTTGTTGCGGCTGTCCTGGTAGGTGAGGTCTGCACCGGCTTTGGGGTGACTGCGGTTGAAATACAGGCTGCCGCGCAGCGAGGAGTTCAGCAGGATCAGGGTGGAGTCGCCAACGGAGGACAAAAAGGGATTGTAGGCGCGCAAAAGATTGGCGTCGCTGCTCTTGCGCTCTACCCGGTAAGCGAATTGCAGGGCGAAACGACTGATGAATTTCCGCAGCCCTTTTTTGTTGGACCACACATTCCCCGGTTCCAGGTTCAGGCCTTCGGAGAACTGACTGTAGTAAGCCCGCATGTATTCGCTCGTGGGCGTGAACACCCGGATGTAGTTGGCCTGATCCGCGAAAGCGGCGACATCAAATTCATTCAGCTCTTTCACATTGTTGCCGTTGTAGTCCGTCCAGGCGTAGATGCCTTGTCCGGCGGGGACTTCCAGGTATGAGAATTCTTTCTTTATTTCCAGACCGGACCCCGCTTCATAAAAGGTGTTGGAGGTAAGAACTTTTTTCAGCTTGCGGGTGAAGAATTCAATGCGCCCCAACAGGGTGTTCTCTTCCTGCGCCTGGGTCAGCGTGGAGTCGGTGATGCCCAGTTGACGCCAGCTTCCCTTTATCTTAAGCTGATTCGACGGATTGCGGGTAAGTTCCAGGCCCAGGCCGGCTTCGTCGGAAGAACTGGCCAGGAACAAGCCGTTCAGCGACGGCAGGCGATCGTTGCGGTGGGTGTAGTGGCCCTGGAAGCGGGTTCTGGCGGTATCGTTGCTGCTGAGAAAGAGCTCATATTCTTCAAAGGCCAGGCTGCCGTTCAGCAGGCTGTCGGCGCCCGGGAAGCGCAGCAGGTTGTGTTCCTGCTCTTCGCGAAAGCCCAGGCTGAGCCATTTGAATTTCTTTACCAGACTTGCTTTTTGGCGGTAGTAGAGGCTGTTGTGGTCGCGGGCCTGCGAACTTAAATACGCGCCACTCAGGGTGAGGAAGAAGTTTTTATAGTCGTAGGCCGCCTCGAAGGTGTGGCGGTAAGCCTTGTACAGACTGCCTTTCAGAAAGGAGCGGAAGCGGTACCTGAAAAATTGATTTCGTGCATTTTCAAAACCCAGGCTCAGGCCGGGGAGCTGCTCATCGATGGCGGCTGTGCTCCCGGCGCTGTTCCAGTCGCGGGTGAATTCCACGCTGCGGTAACGTTCCACCGGATTAAAGTAAGCGCTCACGTACTCGTGCTGCAGGCCGCTCACCAGGCTCCAGGCCTTTGTGCTGTCGCGCCCCAGGCGCCAGCGGTTTTCAATCGTAAGCCGGGCAGCATAGCCGGCATTATCGCCACCTTCCTGAGGTGAAAATTTATTGCGGTCAAGCTGACTCATCCCCACCTCTGCCGCCACCAGCGTGCTTTTCCCGATGCGGTACGAGCCGTCCACCGTGAGCATCTGTTGCTGACGTGGCGCCACCAGCAGGCGCACGGGCTCCCAGGATCCTTGCGGAACCCCCGCCACCGGCGCCACCCAGCGGAATACACGCCCGTTTACCACACCCTGTTGCTGCACGTAGTTGCCGCGTCCGACCCCTACGTTGGCGAAGCCCAGCCGGTAATGCGCGCTGTCGGGACTGGTGGAGTATACAAAGATGGAATCATAAAGCACCGCGTTCACCACCGTGTCGACCATCTTGTACAGCGCCTCATCGTTGTTAAAGGCAATACTGTCGTAATTGGCCACCATGGCCAGGTCCAGCTGGTCGCCGATGGAAAATAAAAGGTTCTTTTCTTCCTCACTCAGGTCCTGCTGCAGCGGCTGGTTGCGGAGGTCCTGTTCGCCGTAGTAATGAAAACCCACCTGGCCGCGCTTAGCGGTGTAGCCGATGCGGGCGAAGTACATGGAACGGGCGTAGCTTTTCTCGCTGTATTCAAACTCCACCACAATGCGCTTGTCTTTGGTGATGAGGTGTTCGGGCGTAAAGGTGATTTCGCCCAGGTTGTAATCAATAACGTAATCCAGCTCCGCACCGCGTTGGAGCAATTGTCCGTCGAGGTAAACCTTTTCGGTACCGGCCAGCACGATGATGTAGCTCTCGCCTTCGCTGCCAGTGAGTTTATACGGGCCCTGGTTGCCTTCCAGCGTGGTGAGCTGGTTCCGCGCGTATTTCCCGCGGGCCAGGGCGCCGGCGGCGCCAATGTCGAGGGTTCCCTGTTTTTGCCCGTTCTTATCACGCAGTTCAAAAACGGAGGTGAGGTAGCCTCCCTGCGCGCGTTTGTTGAGGTTCAGAAAGTAAGACGAAGGCCGCGTCAGCTCGAAATCGCCGGCGGTGAGACGAGCCGTCTTGGTAAAAAGTTGAATGTACACCTTGTCGAAATCCTGGATCTGCTGCGTGTTTCCTTCGGGCTGTATCGGAATATTGTTATCGGTGATGGCCGCCAGTATGCCGATGCCGTCACCCAACTGCCCGGATAGCTGCAGGTTCATGCTGGAGTTTACCACCACGTCCTGGTTGTTGCCAAAGGACAAGCCGCGGCTGATGCTGCCGTTTTTGGTCAGCCCGCCCCATTTAAATAAATCCTCCTGACGACTATCTATACTATAGATGAAAGGTTTGTCCACATCGTTGGTTTTCGCTTCGGGGGGATCAAGCTCTTTGTGCCGGTAGGTGCGGGTAAGCAGGAGGGGAAACACCCGATAGGTCAGCACGAATTCGTCCGCCAGAAGGCCGGCCGCCCGGAGTTTTTCGGTATCGAAAATCAGCAGGGCTGAAGCCGCATCGAGTCGGTAGAAGGTTTCCGGACAGGGGGTGCCATCGCTGCGACTGATGCGGAAGGTTGCGGGGATGATGCTGAGTGTATCCAGTTGCAGGCTGTCGTTGCTGATGGTGATGGATTTCAGCCGCAGGTTGTCCGTCGCTTGCGCGGATAACAGGCGGGGCGCCAAACAAAGGGCGGGCAACAAGCAAACGATATAGAGCCAGGGGTTTCGCATCCGGATATTTAATAATGTAAAAGTAGGAAAGATATTTTGTACGCACCCTGATTTCCGCATCCGGGCGTTCGGGTCCGATAGAAAAAAACTATCTTTACAGCAAAATACAAGGTTATGATCTATTCCATGACCGGTTTCGGAAAAGCGCAGGCCGAAACCTCCGGGAAACGTGTTAATATTGAGTTGCGTTCCATCAACAGCAAACAATTCGACCTGAATACCCGCATACCGGGAATATATAAAGAGAAGGAAACGGAACTCCGTTTGTGGCTGGCCGCTCGTTTGGAACGGGGCAAGGTCGATCTGTCTATCTCAACCGAAAACAGCAACGGTGCCTCGGGCTTGACGTTCGACAAGGAGCTGGCCGCGCGTTACCTGGGCGTGCTGAAGGAATTTGCGGCCGAACAGGAGCTGCCGGTTACGGATTATTTATCGGTGCTGACGCGCTTTCCGGAAGTCATCCGTGCCCATTCAGAAACCCTGGATGAAAATGAGTGGTCGCTCATCATGAAGGGTATTGAAGAAGCGGTGCAGCATCTCATTGAATTCCGGCAGCAGGAAGGGGCCGTGCTGGAGCGGGATTTCCGCTTGCGCATCGGCAATATCCTGCGCGGACTGGAGGCGGTCGAACCCTTCGAAAAGCAGCGCATCATCAACATCAAAGAGCGTTTGCATAAAAACCTTTCCGATTTTCTGGCCGGCGAAGAAATGGATAAGAACCGCCTGGAACAGGAGCTCTTCTTCTATCTCGAGAAGCTGGATATTACCGAAGAGAAGGTGCGCCTGAAAAAGCATTGTGATTACTTTCTGAATACCCTCGGCGAAGAGGGTTATCACGGCAAAAAGCTTAATTTTATTACCCAGGAGATAGGGCGTGAAATCAACACCCTGGGCTCCAAAGCCAACGATGCCGAGATTCAGCGCACAGTGGTAGGGATGAAAGACGAGCTGGAAAAAATCAAGGAGCAACTGCTCAATATTCTCTAACGTTCACGGCTTTTCTGGCTGCGGGTGGTCAGCAATTGCAGGCAGATGATGACGGCGGTGGTGATCATGATGTTCAGCGCCGCATGGAAGAAGGTCATAAAAAAGCCGCTG
>CAZPDS010000129.1:0-5177 GCA_964585485.1 uncultured Bacteroidales bacterium | reverse complement strand
AGGTACGATCATTAATCGCACTAATCCTGGCCACGGGCTAATTTGCTCCTCAACTAACTTATGTGTGAAGGTTTCAAACTCCCAGCCAACAAACCTCTGTTGGCTTTGTATGGATTTTTGTTTTCTATATTTGCAGGAAAATTGAAAAACACACTTAGGCAAATATACTTAAATTCCAAGATCATCGAAGGGACTTTTTATTTTTTGTAAGCTTTTTTCCGAAACATGAGTGTAAATTTCCGTGGTTCGGCTGCTTTTATGCCCAAGCATCTCCTGAATGTACCGGAGATCCGTGCCAGACTCCAATAAATGCGTGGCAAAGGAGTGTCGTAACCAATGTAGCGTGGCCGGTCGCTTAATCTTCGCCTTTACCAGCGCCTGCTTGAATACTTGCTGCAAACTCCCTTCACTGTATGGCGTGCCCGCCTTCTCTCCCTCAAATAGCCATTCTGCAGGGCGGTAGCTTTTGTAGTAGGCCCTGAGCATCTCAATGATCTTGTCGGAAAGAGGTACAAGCCGGTCTTTTTTCCCTTTTGCATTGCGTATTATCAACAAATGCCGCCCCGAATCAACATCTGCTGGCTTAAGCGCAAGTAACTCACTCCGTCGTAACCCACATGCATATATTAATGAAAGCATGGCCCTGTGCTTCATGTTTCTGTGCACCGATAATATCTGTGCTACTTCCGCCTTACTTAAAACATTAGGTAATTTGTGCTCCCGCCGGGGCCGCTCAATCTCTTCAATGGAAATCGTATGATTCATGTTTTTCCTGTAAAACAGCTTTATGGCATTGATGATCTGATTCTGGTAGGTGCCGGAATAATTGTTTTTCAAAATATATTCCCTCATGAAAATGGAGATGTCGTTGTTTCCGATTTTATGAATGGGCCGGTCATGAAAGAATCCCAAAAATACATTTAAAGCATCGCAATACACTTTTTGAGAGTTTTCACTGTACCGCTTTTCGCGCATCCAATCCTTGAATTTAAGAATCTCACCCCTCGCTATGTCATTTGGTTTTGAAGGAGAAACCGTCCGTTTTCCACCGGCCCGGGATGGGTTGGCGGACGAGCTTACTGGTATATCGTCGCTCGCTGCTTTCTTTTCAAATACCGCACTGGCATCTATCACTGCATAACCCCTGTATGCCCGGAAAATGTCCCGCATCATCTGCGGTTTGTTGTCCAAAAGCCAACCGCATAATTGACGATCCCAGGTAGCTCCTTCGAGGCTGCGGGTAATTTCGATCAACTTTTGATCGTAAGGAAACTTCAGGATAAGCTTCCGCCGGCCATGCTGATGGATGGCCTCAATGATTATTTTGTCCATTTGTTTTTTTCTCAAAAATAAGAAGAATTTTCCGGCATGCGTCATTTTTCATTATGTTTGCGCCGTGGAACGCATCCTCTCTTATTTCCCGGATCTTAACCCGGCGCAACAGCAGCAGCTTGGCCGCCTTCCCACCCTGTACGCGGAATGGAATGCCCGCATCAACGTCGTTTCCCGTAAGGATATTGATGAACTGATGCTGCACCATGTGTTGCATTCCCTGGCTATCGCGAAATTGATCCGCTTTAAACCGGGCGCTCATATCCTGGATGTTGGAACCGGCGGCGGTTTCCCCGGTATCCCCCTGGCCATCCTCTTCCCGGAAACGGATTTCCTGCTGGTGGATTCCATCGGTAAAAAAATCAAGGTGGTGCAGGAGGTGGCTGCAGCCCTCGAACTTCACAACGTTCGCACCGCGGCTGAACGCGCCGCGAAGATCCGCGAATCCTTCGATTTTATCGTGAGCCGCGCCGTTACCCAACTGCCGGTCTTCCTGCCCTGGGTAAACGGCAAGATCCTGCCGGCCAACCGCCATGCCCTGAAAAATGGCATCCTTTATCTGAAAGGCGGCGACGTGGCCGCTGAACTGGCCGGCACACGAACCCTCTATGATCTTTACCCGGTGTCGGACTTTTTTACGGAAGAATTTTTCCGCGAAAAATACGTTGTGCACATCTACCGCTGATCTAAACCCCGATGATAAAACGATACGTAATGCTGCTGATGGTGGGAGGGATGCTGGTGCTTCCGTCGCAGGCGCAGAACCTTAAAAGCATGGCGCTGAAAGGTCAGGCCGATAAGCTGGCCACCACCGTGCAACCCCTGTGGGCACAGGCCCCCGCCGATATCCGCCTGAATTTCTACATGGGCAAGGCCTTTGGCATTCGCGAAACGGGCCGCTATAACACCGATTCGGCCTACCGCTATTACCAGCGCTGCCTCGATCTTTTCCGCGACCTGAAGAACGCTAAGCTCCGCGATAAGCTTATCAAGGAAGGCATCTCCGCCCAGGTCGTGGGGAATCACATCAACGCCCTTGTGCAGGGCGATTACGAAGATGCCTGCAAGCGCAATACCATCAAGGCTTATGATGATTTTGTACGCCGTTTTCCCGACGCACGCCAGACCGCCGAAGTGACCGCCCGCCGCGATGCGCTTCGCTTTGCCGCTTTTTACACGCCCTCGCGCAGGGTGGGCGAGTACCGTACTTTTCTGGACGAAAATCCGGACATTACCTGCCGCAAGGAAATCAGCGACAGCCTGTGTTTCCTGGTGCGCGAAGAGCCTACCCGCGAGAACCTGATGTTCTTTATCGCCAGCTTTCCGCGCCATCCCTGGGTGGTGGATTTCGCCGCCCGCCTCTATACGCTTTGCCGTGCCGACGGTGAACTCTTGTCGCTCAACCAGTATTACGGCTTTATGCACGATGCCCCGGTCACCGAACAGCAGATGGAGGACATGGCCCTGGCACGCCGCGCCTGGGAAATGGGCCTGACTTCCTCGACCGCCGCCTACCGGGAATGTTTCAGCAACGCCGGTCTGGTGAAAGCCCAGAACGATGAACTAAACCGCCGTCTGGCCCGCGAAGGGGCGCAGACCGGCGACCTTCAGTTTTCGCTGATGTGGAACAACTACAACGATATCGACCTGCACGTCATCGATCCCAACGGGGAGGAGATCTTTTATCGCCACAGCCGTTCCGCGTCGGGTGGTTGGTTGGATGTCGATATGAATGTTTATTACAAGGCCGGCCGCTACTCGGAGCAGGCGGTCGAAAATATTTTCTGGCCCTTTGGCGGCGCACCGGCCGGGCGATACACGGTGAAGGTGGTGCATTACCGCAAACACAGCGGCGAGGGCACCAACGACCCAACAGCGTATCTGGTGCGGGTTCGCTGCAACGGTCAGGATACGCTGATCAGCAATGAGCTGTCGTACCGCGGGGCCGGATCTTCGCAAACAGTGCTGTCCTTTGATTATTCGCCCCCGGAACGTTTTTACCGTCCGCTGAACGATTCGCTGAAACGCAAATACGTCGACTACATTCACGAGGCGGCACCCCGGGAACTGGCCTGGGTGGCGGTGATTAAGTTAATGGAGGAGTACATCCGGCGGCATGACTGGGACAATGCCTCCGGGATGATGGCACGCTATGCGAAGTATTTCGCAACGGATCAGCGCATCATGGTGCGCATCCGGGATACGGAGAAATTGCTGCGCGGTGATGCCTTCCGGGTTCGCAAGGAAAAGCTGACGGGTGTGAACACCGCCGGTGAAGAGTATGCGCCGGTGCCTTCAGCCGATGAGCAGCGCCTGTATTTCTGTGGCCGCGGTCGTCCCGGCAACCTGGGCAAGGAAGATATCTTTGTGGCCACGGCCGCGAACGGAGGCTGGTCGGCTCCGATTCCCCTGGCGGGACTTAATACCGCGGCTGAAAACGAAGCGCCGCTTTCGGTAAGCGTTGACGGCAATATACTCTTGCTCTTTCGTGATGGCGATCTGTATTATGTTAACAGAACAGCCCGTGGCTGGTCGGCGCCCCAGGCTTTCCCGGAGCCGGTGAACACCCGCTTCTGGGAGGGCGATGCCATGCTCACGGCCGACGGTCGTGCGATCGTTTTTGCCTCCAACCGGCCGGGCGGGGAGAACCTGCACGTGCGGCAGAACTACTACCACGGCAACAACAACTACGCCTCCGACCTGTATATCTGCGAACGGACCGCCGAAGGCTGGGGCCCGGCCATCAACCTCGGCAAGGCCGTCAACACCCGCTTTTGCGAGCGCAGCCCTTTTCTGCACCCCGATTTAAAAACGCTCTACTTCAGCAGCGACGGGCAGTATGGTCTGGGCGACCTCGATGTTTTTATGGTGAAGCGTTTATCGGATACTTCCTGGACACGCTGGGGAACACCCGTCAACCTTGGAAAGTACATCAATACGGCGGATGCCGATTGGGGTTACCGCGTCAGTTCCTCGGGCCGCTGGGCTTATTATGCGGCCGACGATACACGGGGGGAGACGAAGGAGGATATCTGGCGTTTTGAATTGCCCGTCGAACTGCGGCCGGAACCGGTGATAGCCCTAAGCGGTCGTGTTACGGACGATCAGGGTCGGAACCTGGAGGCGGTGCTGCACTGGGTGGACCTGCAAACCGGAGAGGATGCCGGCGTGGCCACAACGGATCCCGTCAACGGAAGCTATTTTATACTCCTGCCGGCCGGCGGACACTACGGCTATTATGCTGAGAGCGATCAATCCTTCAGTGTTTCCGATCACCTTGATCTTTCCGCTGATAAAAGCTACCGTGTACACCAGCGCGACCTGACCTTGCACACCGTGGAAAACCTGGTGCAAACGGGGCGTCCGCTGCACATCAACAATCTTTTCTTCGATACCGATAAGAGCAGCTTGCGTCCGGAGTCCTTCCCGGAACTGAACCGCCTGGCCGTCATCATCACTAAAAATCCGGGCTTGCGTATTGAAATCATGGGTCACACGGATGACCAGGGACCGGATGATTACAACCAGCAATTATCCGACTCGCGGGCACAGTCGGTACGGGATTACCTGATATCACGCGGCATACAAGCGACTACACTGGAGGCCCGAGGCTACGGGGAATCCCGGCCGCTTCGGCCCAACATCAGTGAAGCCAACCGCCAGATGAACCGCAGGGTGGAGTTCAGATTCTACCGGTGAGGGTGGATCACGATCTTGCACTGCCGCCAACGTGTCGGGTCATCCTGAACTTGTTTCAGGATCTCCAGTTGGCAGTACCCTAACCCGGAGCGTCATCCTGAACTTGTTTCAGGATCTCGATCTTGCACTACCGCCAACGTGTCGGG
>CAZPDS010000128.1:0-5192 GCA_964585485.1 uncultured Bacteroidales bacterium | reverse complement strand
CCCGCGTCTGTCCAGCCCCAGGAGCTTTCCATGTGGCCGGCGTAGCTTCCCATCCGGTAAAAAACATGCGCTTGTCCGCCCGCACCAAGTTGGCCGAAACGCTCGCTGATTCGGTTGACCCGAAGTGGGGCGTAGTGATGATTGGTGACATCAAAACCGATCGCGATATAGGCGGCGGTATGCCCGGAACTGTTTAAGGTTCCACTAAGCATGTTTTCGTTTTCGAAATTGACCGAACTGATATAGTAATTGGTGCTGCTCATCAGGTAGGGTGTTTCGTAGTCGGGTGTCCAGGCCACAATGTTGCCCCCGGTGGCCGCCG
This sequence comes from uncultured Bacteroidales bacterium, assembly GCA_964585485.1. GTDB lineage: Bacteria > Bacteroidota > Bacteroidia > Bacteroidales > CAIWKO01 > CALGYY01. The sequence continues at coordinate 4,870 of CAZPDS010000128.1, read as the reverse complement.
TGTACCAGAGGTAGCTGCCGGTACTGCCACCGCTGGCCGAGAGGCTGAGCGGACCGGCGTCGCAGCGCGAGGCCCCGCTGGTGGATGGCGCACTCAGGGCAAAGCCCTGTACGCTGGTGAGAATGGCATGAACGCTTCCGCTGATATCGCCGGCAATAACTGCCGTGCCGCCGTTTCGGATTACGTTGGCTGGACCCGCGGCCGCATTCGTAGCCCTGATACGGATTCCTTTTATGAAGATGAAATCTTTTTTGTGGATCCCGTTCCCTGTGATGGTCAGGGTGATCTGAGTGGGATTGTTCAGCGTGGTCAGAACGCTGAAAATGTTGCTGCCGTTTACCCCTGAAAAGCTGGCGGTACCGGCCGACATAAATTCAAAATTTGCCGGCGCCCGCAGTATCACCGTCCCAAACGTGGAGATATCACCCGTGGCGGATTCCGCAATAATGATGTTCCCGAGCACATAGGAACTGCTTGGGAACGTTCCGCAGGCCGTTATAGTCAGCGACGGGGCGGTTATGATGACGTCCCCGCGGACCGGCAGGGCGCTGCAAAGTATCAAGATGAGAAGAAGTATGCGTTCTGCCCGCAGAACGGCATTCCGGCGTAATATTTTTTTCATGGGTGGTGGTTTGGGGGAAGAAGCTTGTTGTTTTTTGCATGGGGTGATGATTTTTTACGGATACAAAGACTCCAAATGATCTTATGTTAAAGTGTTAAAGAAAACTTAAAACAAGAAATGTGAACATTTTGAATAAGTACTCTGTCAACGCTGTATGATGCTGATAAAGAAATTACAGCTAATTTATAACAAATCCAAATAAAAATCAAGACCTCCTTGTTAATAATCATAAATTAACAAATGAAGGTGAGAATAAACATTTAGCGTCCGGATGATGCGCGCTGGTTTTCGTTGGCCGGATGAAGGGGGGGCGTGCTGATAAGTTGGGTGTTCCCTGGTTTTGGAAGGTGGTGGCGACGGAATTTTCGCTGCCATTTTCGGTGCTTTTGCTGAACGGGCCTTTCTTCCGCATGAGCGCTGCGGATTTGCACATCGGCCACAATATTCATAAAGTTGGCGTAAGCCAGGTAAGGATCCTGTTCGGGAAGAAAGGGCCGGATGGCCGGTGAGGCCAATTCGGCGCCATTGGGCATGGATCGGAAATGATCGATGCTTTGAAGACGCCGCCAATCGCGTAGTAGCCATGGGTCATGCCGCTCTTTCACAAGGTCTTCAAGTTCATATAAGGCCAGCAAGGCATCGGATTGCAGGGGGTATTGATGGACGAACGGATGTTCGGGTTCGGAAAGCGGAAGCGCAGGGGCGGGGCCGTGTGCCGTGGCAGCCAGCGACGGGCATGAGAAGCGGAAATTCGTTTGCGAAAGCAGTTCGCGGATAAGATCCCGCATGAAACTGAACAATCCGGTTTCGGGTCCCAAATGTTCGCCAAAGGTTTCGTAATTCAGGCAAAGATTGATTATTTCATTGGGGTCTGAAGCACTCATCCAGTGTGCGAATTTCGCTGCCGTGAGGGGCCATTCCGGCCAGTCGGTCCGGGCAAACCGCAAGCTGATGTCATCGCTGAGTGATTCGTTCTTTACTAAAATTTTTAAATCTGGCCTTTCGGGATGGGCGTACAGGATGTTGGGACTCACCCCGCCCATTTGTTGCGTTTCGACGTGAGCCAGCATACAACGGAAACCCAGACGGGCAATCCGACTGCCAAGTTCCCTGGTGCAGAGCAGGTCGGTGTTACAGAAGGAGACCGCGTGCTGTCCGAATGTTGATGCGAGCTGTCGTTGCTGCATCTCTACCTGTTCTGTGAATTCCGCGGGACTATAAAGGGCGGCCAGGGAATGGGCGTAGGGGTTCCCCAGAAATTCAACACAATCTGTTTCGGCCAGCCGCTGGAAACTATCGATGACCTGTGGTGTGTAGCGCCGGAATTGTTCCAGGGCAACACCCGAAATGGAAAAACTGACACGGAAGTCCTTGCCGTAGTGGCGGATCTCATCCAGCAGAAGCTGGTTCATGGGAAGATAACAACGTTCGGCAACCCGCTGAAGAATCTGTTCGTTCAGCGCCTGGTTATAATAATGGTGAGAACGGCCTAATTCAAAAAATGAGTACGGTCTTAGCCGGATTGGCTGGTGTACCTGGAATATAATACATACGGATTTCATCGCCCCTGCCTGCCAGAAAATGATCCTCACAGCAAGATACGGAAAAGGCAGCAGCCTGACAAACCGATCTGTGTTAAGAATAATATTTTAACACAGATATCCTATGTCAAGGTGAAAATGTGACAGGAAGAGGATTCGCTGAAAATTTACTTTTTCGTGCTTTCCTTGAACTGCTCTGCACCGGGGTAGGCGAGTTTTTCCCGCGCCATTTTTTCGGGCATCAGAAAATACTGAACCGTGGCTTCGCAGGCAAGTTCTCCCGATGCGTTGAAAAGCTCGGCTTGTATGTTGGCCAGGCGGTGGTGATGTTCCAGCAGCCGGGCCCGGATGCGGATGGGGCCTTCATCCACCATCACCCTTTTCAGGTAGCGCGTTTCCATGCGGGCTGTTACACCACCGGTTTTCAGGTGAACCATGACCACCCACGACGCGATTTCGTCGAGCAGGGTGGCTTGAATTCCGCCGTGCAGCACGTTTAAGTAGCCCTGGAATTCCGGCCGCGGATCCCAGTGGGATACAATATACTCTCCTTCGTCCTGGAACTCCATCCGGAGTCCGGCCGCATTGTCCGGTGAGCAACCAAAACAACGATAACCAGGTAATTCGCGGTAGGGGTTTAGAATTTTTTCAGGTTTCATCGGGAATTTATTTTCCTGTTTTTTTCTTTACTGCCTGTACTACTTTTTTACGGCTCAGGGCAATCATTTTTGGCGTTAGGTCTTCTTCCGGAAGCTGCATGGCTTCCAGTCGTCCCCGGATACGTACGCCCAGGGCGGCGAGAACATGTTCCCGCACCGCCGCATCGCAATCGGTAAGCGCAATGCCCAGGGTGAAGGCGTTGATGCCCTTCAGCGACTGATGAATGTGGGTTTTGGAGAATTTCAGCAACAGCTTCAGGTCATCTTTTTCTCCGGTATCGGCCTTTTTTACGCTGGATTTCACGGTTGCCCGGCCTTTCTTTTCTGTGCTTTTCGCCTTCGCCACTCTTTTTACTGTCGTTTTTTTCACCGTTTTCCGGACCGCTTCGGTAACAGCCTCAGCTCTGACGGCCGGACGCGCTGTTGGCAGGCCAACGTGGGTGGTGTCGGTGCGTATCAGAAAATCGGAAAGGATGTTCATGAAATTCACGTAGGCCTCGTACGGACTATTGTATGGATTGAAGTACTTATGTACATCGCCGTCGCTAAACCATTTGGTGCACATATAATAAAAATGGTCGCTGGTCTGCAGGAAGCGCCAATCCCGTATAATCTGCTCATCTCCGCTGTTTTTTACAGCTTGCTCTATTTCATATAACTTATGGAAGGCGTCATCCTGCAAATCATTCCCCAGCCAGGCCGTCAGGTCGCGTTCTTCATCGGCCCAGCTGATGGGGTAAGGAACATCCACGGCCGCTACAGGTTGCAGACTGCTGCTGACCTCAGCGGGTGTCATGAAACGGAAGCCCGAATGGCTGAAAACCCGTTGAGGCAAGGCCCGCATGAAATCGAAAATACCGGTTTCCGGCCATTGGTGCTCGCCAAAGGTTTCATAATCCATAAATAAATTAATGGTGCCATCGCCCACTTCAACTTCATTCAGCCAGTCAACGTATTTTTCAGCGGTCAGCGGAAATCCTTCCCAGGTGTGCTGCGAAAATCGAAAAGCTACGTCATCACTCAAGCGGAAGTTCTTCAGCAGGATTTTTAATTTTGGATTTATGGCGTTGCAGTAGAGATAGTTCGGGCTTTTCCATCCCAGGATGTGCTTGGCGCCTTCCGTGAGCATGGTGTCAAATCCCAGTTCCGACACCATTTCACCGATCCCGTCGGAATAAATCAGCTCGGTATTGCGGAAGGTGCTTGCTCGCTGCCCCAGTAAGTCACTTACCATATTTCGCTGCAGGTTCACCTGGGCGAAGAACTCTTCTTTGCTTTTCAGCGACGAAAGACTGTGGGAGTAGGTTTCCGCCAGAAATTCCACGCTGCCTGTCGCGGCCAGTCGCTGAAAGCTTTCCAGCACCGCGGGTGCATACATTTTAAATTGCTCCAGCGCGACGCCCGAAATAGAGAAACTGACCTTGAAGTCGTGCCCGTATTGATGAATTAAATCCAGCAACAGCTGGTTCATGGGCAGGTAACACTTTTCGGCAACACGCTGAAGGATGTAACGATTGCGGTAATCATCAAAATAATGATGATGTTCGCCAATGTCAAAAAAACGATAGGTTCGCAGTCGAAATGGTTGGTGAACCTGAAAATAGAAACAAATGGATTTCATATTGCTTGATTGATTTTTCGGTGGATAATTAGTGGGGGCGTGCTGATTCGTAAACATGTTTAACCTGCAAGGCGGCATTTTCCCATTTTAAGTTATCAACTTCGGTACGGCCGTATTTTCGAAACATGCGTGAGAGCGCATCGTAGTGAAGCAGCCCGTAGATGGCGTCGGCCATGTCGTCGATATCCCAGAAGTTCACTTTCAGGGCGTACTTCAATACTTCTGAAACGCCCGACTGCCGTGATATGACCACAGGAACATTGGAGCGCATGGCTTCCAGCGGGCTGATGCCGAACGGTTCCGATACCGAAGGCATGACGTACACATCGCTGAGGGCAAACATTTTGTCAACGTCATCACCTTTTAAAAAACCGGTAAAATGAAAGTGCGTCGAGATCCTTAACTCCGCAACCCGCTTGATCATCCG
>CAZPDS010000127.1:0-5211 GCA_964585485.1 uncultured Bacteroidales bacterium | reverse complement strand
GTTCATGCAGTTTCTTGATGCCCGTCAGTGCTTTGAGATCCTCTTCCGTAAGGTTGGGATCTATCAGCGAAAGCTTTTCAAGAACCGGCAGTGTTTTGAGGATGCGGATCATTTCCGGAAGCCGTATCAGGGTGTTCTCTCCGTTCAGGTAAACGCTTTTCAGCGAAGTGAGGCCCGCAATGCCGTCGGGAATAAGGCCGCTGTCGCTACCCATATTGGTTTCAAAATAGATACTGATTTCCTCCAGTGCCGGTAGTTCCGGAATTTTCGCGATGTTGTTGTCGATGGTCAGCGAGCGTAGCTCCGTACAGGCGCTGAGGGTTTTTGGCAGGGCCGTGAGTTGATTTGAGGGTACATTCAGAGATTGCAGGTGTGTGAAATTTTTGATGGCCGGGTTCAGCGCGGTGAGGTCAGTATTGGTGATGGTAAGGTGGGTGAGGTTCGGAAACGAGTAGAAAGCGGTCGGAAGGCTGAATAGCTCGTAATCCCAGTCGTTCCCGAAGATACAAAGGCGTTGCAGGCGGTTCCATTTATCAAAATCATCGGGGATGGCTCCCATGTTTTCGATGGTGATTTTAAACACGCTGTCGACCGGGGTTTTTCCCAGTTTGCGGTAGGTGGTCCACGGAATTAATTCCTCTTCGTTTAACAGCTTGCCCTGTCCCGCAACGGGGGCGGCAAGAAGAACGATCAACAGATAAAGTAGGTGTTTTCGCATGACGCAAATTTTTGTAAAAATATTCGTTTTTGTTCAATAATGCAAACCGGCTTCATGCGGATGAGGGTACGACTTCAGGGAGCAAGGTTACTGCATTGGTATTTCCGTTTCGGATGTCGTATCTTTGTACCCTTTTGTGACCTAAAATTTTCACTATGATACAACTCATCGATAAGATTGTTAATGAAGAAGCCCTGGCGAAGGCCATACATGCTTACAAGGAACGAGGCATCCTGCTGCCCACCTTTAAACAGATGCAGAATCCGGATTTGATCCCGGATAAGATCAAAGACCAACTGAAATCGATTGGCCTGTGGGATCTTCACCCGCTGAACTTATTTCGTATTAGCTGGAAAAATGAGCCGAAGGAAACGGGCGGGTTATACGGTCGTCCCAATTACCTGGAACTCCCGAAAGCGTTGACGGGCGTGGATGCCCGGATCGTGCTGATGATCGGGAAGTGGTTTCCGACCGGCGCCCACAAGGTAGGGGCGGCCTACGGATGTTTGGCGCCGCGGATTATTACCGGCGGTTTCGATCCGACCTATCACAAGGCCGTTTGGCCTTCCACCGGCAATTATTGTCGTGGCGGAGCCTTTGATTCTTACCTTATGGATGTGACAGCGGTGGCCATCCTTCCGGAAGAAATGAGCCGGGAACGCTTCGACTGGTTGAAAGAGATCGGTGCTGAAGTGATAGCCACGCCCGGTTGCGAATCGAACGTGAAAGAAATTTACGATAAATGCTGGGATATTCGCCGTAACCGCAAGGATTGCATCATCTTTAATCAGTTTGATGAATTCGGGAATCCGGTATGGCATTATCATGTTACCGGCCATGCCATTGCCGAAGTGGCCGATTTGTTGAAAGGCGCAAAGGGCACCTTGGCGGGTTATGTATCGGCTACCGGCTCTGCCGGCACCATTGCCGCCGGCGACTACCTGCGTACCCTGTACCCGCACCTCAAAGTGGCAGCATCGGAGGCTTTACAGTGCCCCACCTTGTTGCGCAACGGCTTTGGTGGCCATCGCATCGAGGGCATCGGCGACAAGCACGTGCCCTGGGTGCACAATGTAAAAAACACGGATGCGGTGATTGCCATTGATGATGAAGATTGCATGCGCTTGCTGCGTGTTTTCAACGAGCCCGAAGGCCGGGCCTTCCTGAAGGCCGAAGGTCTCGACGCTGAACTTGTGGATCAGCTTTCACTGCTGGGCATTTCCGGCATCGGCAATGTGTTATCGGCCATAAAAATGGCCAAACATTACGAAATGACGCAGGACGACATCATCATGACCCTGGCCACCGACGCGGCCGATATGTATGGATCACGGCTGCACGAACTCACGGCGGAACACGGCGCCTACAGCACAACGCAGGCGATGCGCGATTACTCAACGAGTCTGCTGGGAACCCGCGTGGATCATTTTAAAGAACTTACCTACGACGACCGTAAGGCTATCCATAACCTGAAGTATTTCACCTGGGTGGAACAGCAGGGGAAGGACATAGAAGATCTGAATCAGCTTTGGTACGACCGCGAACTCTGGCCGGCCATCTTTAACCAGGTGCATAAGTGGGATGAGATGATTGAAGATTTCAACCGGAAAGTGCTGAGCGAATAAAACGAGATCTTTATGCATGCTACCATCATCGGCGCGACCGGTGCCACGGGAAAAGATCTGCTCGCCTTGTTGCTGGCGGATGATGCGGTACACCGTGTCGATATCTTTGTGCGCCGTCCGGCGGGCCTTCAGCACCCCAAACTTCAGGAATACTGCATCGATTTCGGGCAGCCCGAAACCTGGCGGGATCGTGTGCGCGGCGATGTTTTGTTCTCCTGCCTGGGCACCACCTTAAAACTCGCCGGCAGCAAGGAAGCGCAGTTCCGGGTAGATCATCAGTACCAGTATGAATTTGCCAAGGCGGCACGAAACAACAATGTTCCCGCTTTGGTTTTAGTATCGGCCGAACATGCATCGGTGAAATCGCCGTTTTTCTACGCACGGATGAAAGGGCAACTGGAAGATGACATCCGGGCTTTGCAGTTCCCGCGCTTTCTGATTTTCAATCCGCCCATCCTGGAGCGGCCCGGAAGCGACCGTACCATGGAGGTCATGGCGGGGAAAATCGTGGGATTCCTGAGCCGCTTCGGCATTCTCAAATCCCAGAAACCCTTGCCAACCGGCCTGCTGGCGAAGGCCATGCTGGCGGCGTTCAGGGACACGGGTCCGGGCGAACACAGCCTGCAGGGCCAGGCCATCCGGAAATATGCCGAACGCCTTAAATGAATGGATGCTTGAAAATACAGAGACCCTGCACTGCAAGGTCTCTGCATTTGCGAAAAATTAGTGCGGTAAGGTAATGATGATCGCATCTACAATAGGGTCGCTTGAATGTCCGTACCCTTTTTCCACCCAGGTGCCGACCGTTTCGTCATTTTTGTAGCGATAACAATAGACAAAGAAGTACCAGGGTGCCGTTTCAACCGGGGCCGAATAATGGTGAATGACCTTAATCACGTCACCTTCCTGTGCATAGAAAGCACCTTCACCCGTCTCATGCCCGTTGATGGATCCGACCAGCGCATCATTAACATAGCAATCCAGGGACTCAATATAGGCGCCGCCGTCCACAACAATTTTATACTGGGTAATTTTATCTTCCTTATCGCAGGAAGTAAAACAGCATGCGATCAGCATGAGAACGAAAGCCATGAAAGCCGTTTTTTTCATCGATCAGGGTTTAAAGGTCAGGGTGCGGATCAGGGGGTTGAGTTGCCTTTTCCTTCAGGATCTTCGGCAGCGGGCAATTCTTTTTCTTTCAGGGATCTGTTTTCGCAGAATTTGCAGAGTTCAGTGATGTTTTTCAGTTCCCGGGCTTTGGCCACGGTTCCCATAAAAATCTCGGTGGTGGCATCTTTGTTAATGGCGTGGCAATCCTCGTATAGGTGATATTTGGTGCCGGATTTTGTCCAGTACACCTCATTTTTCCCGGTCAGGTCTTCAACTTTGGAAGTTTGCTCAGTATATTGCTCCACCGAGGGGGGATTAAAATCGAAGCCTGAAATACCTGCAATAATCAGCGCCACCGCGGCAATGCCGCCGAGAATTCCTTTGTGCTTGGCGTCCAGGTTTTTGTTGGTGAAAATAAAAATAATCAAGGGCAAAAAGGCGATGATGGCCACTACCAGACCTAATTGGCTCTGCATAAAAAACATAAACTTGTTCTTTTGGGAAGCCGGGTCGAAGCGGTTTGATTTTTTCCACAAGATGGAACCCGTAATGGCCAGGGCCAGATCTATCCCAATCAAAATGATGATCCACATCATACTAATGGGCTGTTTAAAAAGCAAGGTGATGGCCACCACCTGTGCACCGATAGCGAGCAACCACAGCAGGGCCGCGATGATGCGCAGTCGGGTGGCTTTACCTTTGCTTTCGGCCGTTGGAACAAAGGTATTGGACGGTTTGGCCGCAGCCGGAGTCGAAGTCGAAGTCGAAGCATCTTCTTCAATTCTGGTAATTTTTTTCTTTCCCATATTCAATAAGTTTTACGTTATAAATTTCTGTGATTTGTCGGGCACGTGTTTTTCATAGCAAACTTTGGCTGGCATTGCCGGAACGTGATGGGGAGGTCATCCTGTTCCACTAAAAAGGGGCATAAGCTTATTTTTACCTGCTGTAAATGTAAGCACAAAATTTTAGAAATCAACCCTTCGTCGGCATTTCTTGCACTGCGCCCCTGGTCTATTCGGATGGAGCGGGGCAGGGTACGGGTCCATGTTTGGACGACTTAGTCCATTCGCTGCGGGCCGTCAGGAGTGGGGTAGGACGATGCGTTTAAGACGGGATTTCGTAAGCCGGAGAAGGTGATTTGCTTCTATCCATAACTTTGCGATATTTGTAAGCGCAAACTTTTCGTCAAACAGCAGCATGAATATAATCGTTGAAATCATCATTGCCGGGCTACTGATACTGTATATTGTTTTTGAAACGATACGGATAAATGTCTTCAGAAAAGATAAGAACGGGTTAATAGCCGGGTTGGTAAGTATGCTGTCCATCCTGTTTGGAATATACTTAAGTATCAAGAACGGCTTAACCCTGGACTATGGCACTGCTGAAGAAGCAAAAAATACGCATGCGCTTACGATGGCCTGTTTGGGGCTTGTAAACATTCTTGTTGGCGGGTTTTTTATTCTGCTTTCGATTATCAAATTCATTGTTTGGGGGATAAAAAAGGCGGGTAGCAAATAGGGGCGCTGGCAATTGATGCAGGGTTGTTTCACGCAAAGGCAGGAGAATTTCTCGCAAAGCCGCAATGAAAGGAATATTTCACGCAAAGCCGCAAAGGCGCAAAGAAAGGAATAATTCACGCAAAGCCGCAAAGGCGCAAAGAAAGGAATATTTCACGCAAAGCCGCAAAGGCGCAAAGAAAGGAATATTTCACGCAAAGCCGCAAAGGCGCAAAGAAAAGCAAAGGATTATAGT
>CAZPDS010000126.1:5173-5432 GCA_964585485.1 uncultured Bacteroidales bacterium | reverse complement strand
TTGTCGAATGTAAAGTATGTTATGAACGAATAATATACAGCATGTCCCAGGCATATTAGGGTCGCCATGAAGGTGCCTGCAACAAAGGACATTTTAATATAATGAAGCGCATCACGATCAAGGATGGATTTACCCAAAAAAATGAAAGTAAAAGGGATGACCAGCATACTTAATTTCACTTCCAGGTCAAATAAACCACTATGCAAATCAGATGTATAGGCTAATCCAACAACAAGCAACGCATAAAAGAGTATACAAG
>CAZPDS010000126.1:0-5163 GCA_964585485.1 uncultured Bacteroidales bacterium | reverse complement strand
CAGCCCGGGTTTGTGAACATTCCCCCCGCGTTCGCGAATCGTATGAAGCAGTGATAATAAAAAAAGAATGCCCGCAAGCACCGGCGTCACTGGTTTATATAAAGGAAGAATAAATGCAAAGAGTATCGTTACAGCATAAAGAAGGAATACAAAAATATGTTCCTTTTGATAGCGGTGAATCAATGATATCAGCAAACTATTCATGCCATAACTCATTTTTCAGAAAATGTAGATCACCGGGTCAATTTTTCATCCCGCTTATCTGGCTTCATACCCAGTACGGCAAATTTCACGGTACCAACAATGTATCCGAGACCATAGGAATAATGAAGCAAAAGATAGCTCCAGAAAACCCCGGCTGCTTCCTTGATGTTTTTCCCGTTTCGAAGAGCAAAGAACAAAGCCATTACCAAATACACAAGCAACAATGCCATTGAATAGAATCCCCAGTCGGGAAAGAGTACCGAAACTATCAAAGAAACCAAGGTATAAATTACCAGACAAAACGGCACGGTTTGCCGCAGTGTTGTAATCGCCCTATGCTTACAATTCACGTATACTTTCCATAACCCGTACTGGTAGTATTGTTTGAACAGTTTTCGAAATGAGGATCGCACATGATAATTTATAACGCAGTCGCTGTTCAAGTATATCTTCATCTTGTTTTTCTGCATCCGGAAGCTGAATTCATCATCCTGGTTGCGCGTCAGAGTTTCATCGAACAGGCCGATCCTATCGAACACTTCACGACGGTAGGTTCCAAACGCCACGGTGTCGACCCATCCTTTGATTTTCCCGAGACGGAAGTGGGCATTTCCAACGCCAAACCCTGACGACATGGCTTTCCCTATGCACTCGGCCTTGTCATTTTCATAAATATTATTCGTATAACCACCAACGCAATAAGCATCCGGAAACATGTCGAATATCTCAAATACACCTTTCAGATAATCCTTTGACAACTCGGAATGTGCACCGAGAATCATGATAAAATCCGCATCCTTGGAATTTTGTACTCCGATGTTCAGGGCGTACGAAGTTGTTTGCCGTGGATTTTCGAGGTAATGAATATAATCATACACCGATACAAATTGATTAATGACATCATTAGTACCATCTGTACTCATTCCATCACAAACCCACACGGACAGACAGGACTTATCAAAATTCAATTCAACGATGGATTGAAGGCAAGCCCCAATATACTGCATTTCATTTCTGCAGGGAATTACAATACTGATTTTCATTCTGTTGTAAGATGAGCAAATGAGGGCAAGGGAAAACCGGTTTCGGTGCTGCACAGATCATCGAGGATGCAATTGCTGCCAATGGAGCTGCCATTGCGGATATGGCAATGCGATCCGATCACGCTTTCGTGGTCGATATGGACATTGGAGCCGATGATGCAATTTTCGCCAATGGTGACGCCGTACGAAATAACCGCACCGGGCAGGATTACGCTTCCCTTGCCAATGGTGGCGTGTGGTGAGACATACGTGAACGGATGAATCAGTGTAAGCGGCTCCAGGTCCTTGTGAAGCCGGTTGTAAATCTCTTTGCGAACCGTATTGTTGCCGATGGCCACAATAAAGCGGTCGAAGCCGGTGAACGCGAGCGAACCGATACCGGCTATTACCCGGTAATCGTCCATGACAACGGTACCCAGGGGCAGGTGATCATCCGCAAAGCCCAGCAACAGGTAATGCCCCGTCTGAAGTATGGTTTCGGCCACCACTTTACCATGACCGCCGGCACCGATAATGATGATCTTATTTTTCACGCTTCAGCAATTTGGCGTAAATGTACTCCACTTTTTTCATATTCTCCGACCACAAAGCTTTTTCACGAATCAGTGCCTGGTTGTAGGCGAAAGCTTCTTCCTTTTTTTCGTGGTACGCGCGGTAGGCTTTACGGATCGCTTCCGCAATTTCCCTTTCGGTGATGGCGGCGCTGAAATATCCGTTCAGCCCGTCCTGTACCCATTGCCGGTTGGCCGGGATATCCGAAACCACGCTAAAACAGCCGCAGGCCATGGCCTCGTTCAGTGAGATGTTATTACCATCGGACGAAGAAACCGATACAAACAACTGCGATTGCCGCAGTAATTCAGCGATCTGCAATTGCGTCTGCTGACCGTGAAAGACGATCACATCCTGCAATCCCAACGCAACGATCATTTCTTTTAAGGTTTCTTCCATGCTGCCACGGCCGACCAGGTGCATCCTCAGGCCCGGAATCTCCGGTTTGACGCCGGCCACGGCTTTCAGCAATACGTCGATGTTGTAGACAGGTTCAAAATTGCGGGTGGAGATCAGCGTGAAGGGTTCTTCCGCCTGGGTGCGACCTTCGGCATGAAATACAGCGGGATCAATGCCAAAAATAAGCGTGCTTACTTTTGCCGCATCCGCGCCCAGTTGAATCATCACGTCTTTCATCGGATCCGACATGGCCGTGATCCAATCCGCCTTGCGGAAAACAAACTTCAGCAATAAGCGGTACAGTCTGTTTTCAAAGGGGCTGACCAGCACATCGCTACCCAGCGCCGTGAGCACAAAGGGCTTACGCCCGCAAAGGGCACCGGTAATTCCATAGCTCGTGGCGTAATGCGCATGCACGATATCCGGTGCAATCTGTCGGATCAACCTACGGACCTGTGGAATTTTCAGAAGGAAGCGTTTATTGTTGCCAGCCACTTTCACCGGACCGCAGTCCACAAAATGAACGGTGGTCCCCGGAATTTCCGTATCACGAAAACTGATCACGTGCACTTCATGCCCCTGCCCGGAAAACCAGGTACACCAGCGCCGGGTGTGTATGCTTAGGCCATCGGCAAGGAAACAAATCCTAATCATGAAGTTTTTGGTTTGATCGGTAATAATTCACAGTATTGGTCAAGCCCTTGCGGTAACCAAATGGATAGCTGCACTGTGCAAGGAACTTATCATCGCAATAATGAACAGCATTACGCAAAGATAGAATTTTTGCGGCGTAGCGTTCCGGCAGAACTTTTTTTAACAGCAACACTAACCTGAAAAGTCCGTCAGGCAAGGTTTTGAGTCTGAGTTTCCGTCCCAGCACCTCGCCCGTGAGAAGAAAGAAATCCCGCATGGGCATCGCCCCGCCCACATTAAATGTTCCGAACAGGTCCGGTGTGTCCATGCAATGGCGGATTGCAAACGCCACGTCGCCGGCATAAACATAATTCACCTTCGCTCGCGCAGATAGAAAAACGAGGCCATTCTGCTGACAATGCTGCAGGAGGTTCAGCAGGCGCATACCCGGATGGCTATCGCCGTATACATTGGTGGGCCGCAGAATCACGAGTTTTGATTCCGGCCATTGCTCTTTAAGAATTCGCTCCGACGCGTGTTTAGAACGCTCATACCCGTTTTTGGGTGCACAGGGAAATTCTTCATCCACACATACATCCTGCAGCGAAAACTGCATGCCGACCACACCCACGCTGCTGAGATGAATTATTTTTTGGATGTTGCATTGTTTAATAGCCTCCAGCAACGTTTGAACACCCTGAATATTCACGCGTTCAAAATGCTCTTCCCGGTAGAGCTCGGCGGCCATATGCACCACCACCGAACATTGCAACAAGGCCGGCAGGTAAGAAGCCGGATCGTTCAGATCACCTTCAACCCGCGTAATATCGCAACCCTCCATCGTCGCTATCGTTTCTCCCGGAAGGGCCAGCAAAAAACACGCGTAACGGGTCGCCGGGAGTATCCGCATCAGATGGCGTCCGATAAAACCCCCGCCGCCGGTGATAAAGACACTGACCTTCTCCATCAATTAAATATTTTTGGTGGATTAAACAAGCGGGGAAGTGTGTAAGCGTAGGCCTGGGCTTTTAAACGCCAGGTTTTACGAAACGGTGATAGCAGCTCGAAAACGAAAAGTTTAGCCACCACATGCATCAAGCTAATACCAACAACCATCCGGAACGCCGCCCGGGACTTATGTTTATTGAAGAACTTGATCTTATTGAAGACCTGATTCGACAATGAAATGGTATAGTTTTTCTTTGCACTTTTTGATATATGGTGAACAGCCGTGGCCTGCGGAAAATAAACACATTTCAAACCCGCGATGGCAGCGCGGTAACAGAAGTCGACATCCTCAATCCAGAAAAGGGATTCATCGAGCAGGCCGATTTTTTCCAAAACCGTTCGCCGGAAAAAAATGGCGGCACCGGAAAAGCTTTCGGCCGCAAAGGTTTTGGTCAGATCCTGGTCAGCGTAATTCTTGCGTTTTAACAGCGGCCGCAGGTAAAGCATCTCGGCCACGATACTGCCCACGGTCGGAAAGCGCCATACGCTTTGCTGAAAACTTCCGTCGGTGTTTAATAAGCGGGGGGCAATGATGTCCACTTCCGGATGCTCCTCCATGAATTTCCAAAGCAAGGACAGGGTGTCCTCAAACAACACGGCATCCGGGTTCAGCATAAACAGGTATTGCCCTGTGGCAATTTCAAAGGCCTGATTATTCGCAGCCGGGAAGCCGTTATTTACCTTGTTCTCTATCAGGATCACCTGAGGGTACCGGGACTTGATGGCTTCCACACTGCCGTCGGTGCTGGCGTTGTCGACCACGATCACTTCACACGACATCGACAGGTGATCATACACCGACTTCAGGCAGTCCAGCAGGTACTCCCGAACGTTGAAGTTCACTATGACAATAGTAATCTTCATCGCTTTTCTGTTTTTGGTTCAACGATTAAATTGACAGATGCACCAATGATGGCCCAATACAAAAAGGAAAAGAGGTAGAAATCGATTACATTGCTCACCAAGGACTGAATATTGACCATGGTAAAGAAACAGAAAAAGAACACCATCAATCCTGATGCTGGCTTCAGCAATTTCTTTTTCAGAAACAAAAGTACGTAGGTAACAGCAAAGAAAAGATAGGAGAACAGCCCCCAAACACCTGTTTCATTGAGGGTTTTCAGAAACCAGCCATCAGTTGAATACACATCGGCCGATGTATCTGTTTCACTGAAAAAACGAGCCGCTGTATGGCCGGCTTTTCCAAGACCATAGCCCAAAGGATGTGAACTAAAATTTTCAAAGGCATTTATCCATAAGTCAACCCGGGTAACACCTTTTTTTAAACCTACCGTTTCAATCGTGGAATCAGCCAACCAGAAAA
>CAZPDS010000125.1:0-5440 GCA_964585485.1 uncultured Bacteroidales bacterium | reverse complement strand
GTGGAATACATCAGATTCATCCAATTACCATTTATCCAATTCCGCATATCGCAATAGCGTCAAGCACTCAGCCAATTTGCCTTGGAGATCCCGTCACAATTACAGCATCAATAACAAATAATACATCGGCTTCCTTCATATGGAGTAATGGAAGTACCTCAAATACAATAACAGTTTATCCCACTGTTACAACCACTTATACTGTCACAGCAACGGGTCTTGGTGGCTGTACTAATGCAAATTCAATAACAATTATTGTGACAGACCCTGTACCTGCAATAGTCGCGAGCGCTACCTGTGCACATTCTCCGGCACATTTTTTTGGCACCTCAACTTGTATCAATGGAGTAGCATCATGGAGTTGGAATTTTGGTGATCCGTCGTCGGGAATCAACAATGTCTCAAACCTTCAAAATCCCACACATACTTATACTAGTTCCGGAACTTATATTGTTACGCTTGTCATTATAGATATAAATGGGCATACATGGAGCACAAGTAGCATCATTACGATACTGCAAGGACCGATAATTTCAGAAATCATTGGGGATTTTCATAATTGCAATTCTGCAAACGGCTCCATATCGCATTATAGTCTGAGCAATCCTCCATCGGGAATTCATTATTCCTGGCAATTCCCCTTGGGCAATGGATATTTTGTTGGCAGTAATCCGTCTGTTCCAAATATGATTGATGGAATTGACATGAGCAGTGTCGATGTAGTTTGGAATGATCCTTTATTGCAATCACACATTGATTTGATTGTAACAGCTACTGACGGGAATGGTTGCAGTTCTACTGATACTTTAACTATATATCAGTGCTGTCGCCCGACAATAAATCAACCTGAAAACGTAATTTGGACAGATCAGGTTATTTCCTCTCCTGTGACCCTATCATATAAAGACATATATGTGAATGGCGTAGTTCAGATTAAAGATGCTTCCAATTTTTCTGCCTGCAATTTCTATATGGGTCCGAATTCGAAAATTATTATTAAGCAAGACCCGATGCTTCCTGGAAATCCAACTGTTTTAATTGAAAGTAAAAGTGTATTGCAATCTTGCGATCATATAAATACATGGGATGGAATTTTTATTATTGATCAAAATGCAAATCTGAAAATGAAGACAAGTACCGCCAAGGAGTCCAAAAATGCAATTGTTTCAGTAAATGGAGGAAAATATACAATTGTGCAAAACGAATTTGACTTGAATTGGAAGAGCCTGTGGGTAAAACCTTATTATTTATCTAACAACAGTACTTTTGAAAGAAATACAATAACATGTTCAGGTAGTTCTTCAATGTTATACCCTTACAATAATCAACGGAGTTACGTGGGCGTTGAGATTGAAAATAATTCAAGTATTGTGATAGGAAATGCTAATACCTTTTCCAATCTTGGCATGGGAATCCATGTGGTCGGATCAAATACTGTTATTAAAGGGAACACGTTTAACAATATAAACCTTGAACCATGGCAGTTTGTAAAGTCCTGTATATGGATCCAGGGGAAATTCCAGGGGAACTCTCCTGCCCTGGTTTCGAATATCCAGGAAGGAAATAAATTTAATAACTGCTATGAAGGTGTGATTATAGAAGGGCCCACAAATGTTTCAGTTACCGGAAATAGTTTTACAAATATTTCCCGGAATGCAATTTATTATCAAAAACTGAAAGGCAATAATGTTGTGATCTCTTCAAATAACATTACAAATGCCGGAAATGGGATTTTTGCCTATATGCCCGGCGTAAGCAATAGCGTTATCTCAAATAATACGATTACCTGGACCTCAAATAGTTTAGGAACGGGCATCAAATTTTTCGGATCCAATAATGTCAATGAAAAAGTGAAAGTTGGTTTATTGAACGATATTAATGTTACTAAAGCCAGCAAAGGCATCTGGATGCGCAATGTTGAGAAGCCGGTCATTGATAATAATTTTATTACCCTTCAGAACAAAACAGGAACGCTGCAGACCCAGTATGCAATCCATTTACAAGACTGTGGAGGGGCCAGCGTAACCGACAATCAAATTACGGCAAACGGGAACCCAACTGCAACTAATACCAGCTATGGAATTTTGGTTGAGCTAAGTGAGTCCTCCAATATTATTTGTAATAACATTAAAAAAACAGGATTTGCCATACAGGCGGCAAGTGCATGCCCTGGAAGTAAGATTTACAATAATAGCATGAAACAAGCCTATTACGGATTCACCCTTACAAATGGAGGTGTTGTCGGTCCGCAAGGAAGTAGTACAGATCTGTCCGATAATACCTGGACGGGAGTAACATATAATTTTTGGAGCTTTAATTCAAATGGGCAATATTCAACGTTTCATATTCGGTCAACTCCTGCCTCATATAACCCTTATTGGGATCCAACATGGAAAAATGGCGATCCATTTACGACTTTTGCAATTGAAACACAAACTTATACCGCAAGTATTAACACTATTAAGGCGTGTGAAATGGTTTGGCCTCACATAATCAGTGATCTAAGCTCATTAAGGCAGATAGCCCAAAACCAAAGTAATACTAATATCGAAAACAATTCAGAAATTTGGTTGAAAAAGAAAGCGCTCCGAAAAATTATTAAGTATAATACTATTCTTCAAAGCGATCCGGTTTTGCGGAATTATTATGATAGTACTAAAATGCAAGGCATCGGTATGCTCGACTCTGTCATGGTTGATCTCCGGAATGAGAATTTCAGTAATGCATCATCGTTGAATGCTGTCATTCCAAACACGAACCTGTTAGCAAACAATGAAAAACGTATTAATGAGATTGAAATTAATCATTTGGCTTATGGGGCTGATTATTCCCAGGCAGAAATTGATGAGTTAAGAGAGATGGCTATGAGATGTCCCTTTACTGATGGCAAAGCCGTTTATCGTGCCCGGACCCTGTTGGTCGAACTGGATCCCTTTAACACAGATTATTCTAATGACTGTGAGCAAATGATGACGATCGATCAGCGCAGTATGGAGGCCATGGCCGATAATTCCACAAAAAATGCTAAATTTGTCATTTACCCTAATCCAAGTAATGGTTTAATAACTATTACATGCTCTCAGGAAGAATCTGACAAGCAATATAGCTTTGAAATGTTTAATATGGTCGGGCAATCTATGAAAACTACTAACATTGTTTTCGCTGCACAAAGTGCATCAATCAGTATTGATGATCTGTGTAATGGAGTGTATTACTACAGACTGAGCGACCAAACCGGGACAGCAATCGAAAGTGGCAAAATTGTTTTATTAAAACCGTAATATTTGAGATTTTCATCATTCATCGGGATTATATTAGGAGCCATGTTGACAATATGCGAATGTGCTGCACAAAACAACTTGGTTCCTAACCCCGGGTTTGAGATTAATCATTCCGTTGGCCAATGCCCAGGGGATACAACAATAGAAATATTCTCCCCAAACTATTGGGATACGGTGGGTCTTGGTTCCTCTGATTATTTAATTGTTAATAATTGTGCAATAGACAATGGAGTTCCGCAAAATCCTTTTGGATACCAGGAAGCTTTTGATGGAATGGCATATATGCACATTGCAGTTGTCAGGGACACTTCAATAACAACATATCGTGAATATATACAGACTGCGTTGACGTCCAAGCTGATTGGTGGACATAAATACTGCTTTAGTGCATGGGTATCTATGAGTGACTCCTCTTTATTGGCTACCGATGACCTAGGAGCTTACTTTTCCGACACTTTTTTTACAACAGAGTTATATGGCATGAATATCTCTGTTACTCCTCAGGTACAAAATCCTCAAAGTAGATTTTTAATAGATAAAAAGAATTGGATGCTTTTTAGTGGCTTCTTTTATGCTACGGGTATCGAAAGATATTTAATTATAGGGAATTTTTTTGACGAATTTCATTCCCATTGGGTTTCAGTTCCTCCTTGTGGAATAAATGGATTTTGGTATATGCAGGGTAATTTATATATCGACATGGTCTCCCTCTTTGATTGCACCGGCTTTGATTACACCGCCAACGCAGGGGAAGACGAGACAGTATGCCAGGGAGAGAGCGTCACAATTGGCACGGATGAAGCCTCCAACCGGAAGTACAACTGGTCGCCGGCAGCGGGCTTAAGTGATTCTACCGCCAGCCGGCCTGTAGCTATGCCGCAGCAAACCACCACTTATGTGTTAACGGTAATTGATGAGTTTATTCAGCAAACCACCGATACGGTTACGGTTTATGTGGACGAAAGTTGCGGAACACAGCCTGTATATGTCGCCAACATCTTTACCCCAAACGGAGACGGCAGCAATGATCTGCTCTACGTTCACAGTCAGAATGTGAGCGAATTTTCCTTCAAGATATACAACCGCTGGGGCAACATGGTTTTTGAATCAAGCTCTCTCAACACAGGATGGGACGGGAAGTACAAAGGAAAAGAATGCCCTGCCGGGGTGTATTTCTATGTAGCCGGCATCACGTTCGAAAATGGGCTAAGCACGACGAAAACCGGAAATGTGACCCTGATGAGGTAAGGGGTGCTTCGCGGGGCGCGTGCCCTGCTTCCAATGCCCGTATAGACGCACGGCATGCGTCTCCCTATGCACCCAATGGCGCTCTGTACAGACGCATGGAATGCGTCTCCCACACGCTGATCAAATGGGGACGACGCCCGATCTGCGCAGTATGGAGGCATTAGCCGATGATTCCACAAAAAATGCACTCATTAGTCCGAAAATAGTCACTTTATCTGTCTGAGACAGATAAGTTGCATGTATTTTAGACAAAAATTGCATTTTGCCTAATTTTCTTGCACAATAATACACATTTAAGAAACGTAGCGCCCATCAGGCATTGACGACTCCCCCCACCTTTGCATCATCACCAGCACGCAAAGGTCAATGCCTGAAAATCAATTTACCTCCTTTATAACGACTGCCTCCGGTTTCTGCGGGGGCATGACACGCGCCCTGATGGGCCGTGTGATTATTACAACGGTTACGATTAGCTCACTGGTCGAAGTTGCCCTGTATGCGGGCACTTCGGCATTGGTGGGCTATGGTGTTAAGATGGCCATTGACTGCGCCCGCAAGGTGTACCGGAATTCTAAAGAAAACCGCCGCAGCCATGAATAAATTCCTTGGCATCGGTATCGCGGGGGCACTGGCCTTTGGAATCTATAAGCTCCTGGGCATGAAGCAGATTTCCGATAAGGTCGTCACGCACCTGGTCAAGCCCCGGGTGCATAAAGTGGATCTGCGGGGGATTGTTCTTCGCACCGAAATCGAGATCGACAATCCGACACGGCACACCATGACCATCACCAAACCGGTGATTACCCTGACCACCAATGGAAACTATATCAGCAATACCCGGCCTGAGACGAAGAGCATTGCCATCAAGCCCATGGACACGTCGACGATTGATACCATCGAAATCGTGATCC
>CAZPDS010000124.1:0-5477 GCA_964585485.1 uncultured Bacteroidales bacterium | reverse complement strand
CGGACTCACGCTCACGGCCTTAGTAGTGACCGCTCTTATACTTGCCGCACTTGGTGTGAAAGGTGAAGCCGGTGTTGCTGCTGTTCTCGGTGTAGCGGCTATTGTGTGTGTTTCGGCTGCGGTAGCAGGCGAAATGTTGCAGGACCTGAAGGCGGGCCACATCCTTGGCGGTACGCCCTGGAAAATGCAGATCGGCGACATCATCGGCGTTGTGCTGGCAGGTGCGGTGATGTTTGGTGTACTTGTTATTCTAAACGAAGGCGACATTGCCCAGGGAGTAAAAGAAGGCTATGAAGGTGGTTTTGGAAGCAAGAACCTCTCTGCACCACAAGCCAGCCTGATGGCGATGTTATCGCACGGTATTGTTGGCGGTCAGATGGCGTGGCCCCTGATCATCGTTGGTATGCTGATGGGCCTGGGTTTAATCCTGATGCAGGTTAAGAGTCCGATGCTCGTGAGCGTAGGGATGTACCTGCCGCTGGAAACCACCTTTGCTATTTTCCTGGGTGGTGCTGTGAAAGGCATCCTCGAAATGCTGCAGAAAAAACAAAACTTCACTCTGGGCCAGTCTGTACGAGCTGAAAACACCGGGGTGTTGCTGGCTTCGGGCTTTATTGCCGGAGAAGCCTTGATGGGATTAATTTTTGCGTTGTTGTACTTCCTGGAAGTTCCCACCATTGCCATTTTCGAGAACCCCAGCTTCCTGGTCAGCATCGTGGTCTTAATCCTGATTGCGGTAGCTCTTGTTTGGTTCCCCCTCAAGAACAAAGGCGCGGCTGATGCACCACCTCCGCCCAGCGGAAGTTTTTAACCATTGTTGTTCATCAAAAGAGGCCTTCTTCGCAGTTGGCCTCTTTTTTTATCCACACATAAAGGCCTCCCTTTTTCATGAAAAGCATTTTTGCTTTATCTTTGCTTCAATGAGTACGGTTCCCAAACAAAAAGTAGCGTTGGTACTGGCCAGCGGCGGAGCGCGCGGACTGGCGCATATTGGGGTAATAGAAGAACTTGAAAAAAATGGATTTGAAATCACTTCTATCGCCGGCTCCTCCATGGGTGCGCTGGTGGGTGGCATCTATGCAGCCGGCACCCTGCAACGATTCACACGGTGGATTTGCGGCCTAAACCAAGCCGACGTATTTGACCTGATGGACTTCACGCTCAGCCGACAGGGGTTCATTAAAGGGGATAAGCTTTTTGGGTTTTTCAAGGAAGCCTTTTTCGGAGGTCTTCGCATCGAGGATCTTCGAATTCCGTATACGGCAATCGCCGGCGACCTTAGCACCCGCAAAGCGGTTGTCTTTACGGAGGGCTTGCTGAGCGACGCCATTCGCGCCTCGGTAGCCATTCCCAGCGCCATAACGCCGGTAATTACGGAACACCACGTGTTGGTCGACGGCGGGGTGGTAAGCCCGATTCCGGTACCCTATGTTGCCCGTGTAAGCGGCGACATTCTGGTGGTTTGCGACGTTAATGCCAACATCCCCTATGAAAAACCCGATTTGCCACCTCGTCCAACAGCGCCCCCTGTCATGTCAAACAAGCAACGCTTTTTTGATTTCATTCGAGACAACATCAGCTTTTTCACCCGGGAGTCGCGGTCCGATAAGCAGCCCGGTTACCTGGATGTGCTGAGCAAGACCTTCGACATTATGCAGGATTCGATCTGCGAACTCACCAAAGCCTCATACGGCGCTGAGATCAGCATCGACATCTCACGCGATTCTGCCACTACCTTTGAGTTCTACCGTGCCGAAGAGTTGATCGCCGCCGGCCGCCTGGCCTTCCACAAAGCATTAAAAAGTAGTACATTTGCGCCATCAACCTAATCTCCGCTTATGAACTTCTTCGCCCGTCGCCGAATTTTAAAGAAAACCAACGCCTTCGATCTGATTCCTGTTCGCCGCTGCGACCACAAAATAGACGAAGACGGAAAGATAACCATTCTGGTACCCAAGTTCCGTAATCCCAAGGTTGCACGCTTTATGTTATCGCGCAAAAGCAATTTCATCTCCATGCATCTCGACGCAAATGGGTCCTATGTGTGGCTACAGATCGACGGGGTCAAATCCATCCAGCAAATCAGCGAAGAAGCCCAGCGTAATTTTGGAGAGACCTTCGAACAGGCCGGCGTCCGCGTCAACAAGTTCATGTCGCGTCTTTATGAAGAACGCTACATCACCTTCCGGCAACTGGAGGAGGGGGCTGGTCAGTCGACAGTCGACAGTCGACAGTCTGTCAAAATAGTCGACAGTCAATAGTTGGAGGTTAGCGGAAGGAGTTAAAAAAAAGCCGTCACAATAGATGACAGCCTTTTTTTTTGAAACGGGTAGGATTATCGTAATACGATCACGGTACCTTTCAGGTATTGTGTGATACCTTGTTCGTCTTTATAGCAGAACAGGAAGAAGTACGTTCCGTCGGGCTCACCGAAGGCGTTCCAGTCGCCCTTGTAGTTTTTAACATTCACCACGACCCGTCCGGAGCGATCCTGAATCATGAGTTGGTTTTCAGGGTAACGTTCGAGGTTGGCCACATAGAAATAATCATTCAGGCCATCGCCGTTGGGGGTAAAAGCATTGGGGACAATAGGAATAAATTCGTTGGTGCGTGCCTGCGGCTCTTCCGACTCCATTTCGTTCACGGCCAAGGCCTCTTCCGTCATTCCTGCATTAAAATCGTCGATCAGCATCTGCAGGCTATCGCGCATAACAGCGGCATGAATAAGGGAATCCACCCGAAGAGCTTCCTGGAAACGATGGTTCATTACTTCCGGTTTTTGGTTGTCGGCTGTAGCCGGAGTTACCCGTTCGGTAATGGCTTGGGGCAGGGTCATGTCCAGCATAGTAAAGCTAATGGGACTGTCGGCGGGTGCATTTTGCCTGGGGGGCACCGTGGAAGCGGAGCTACGATCATTGCTGGCCAATGGAACAAGAGGAACAGCAACATCTGTCGTCGAATATTGGCCAGGATCTACCTTTGTGGAATTGATCGCATTATCCGGCTGGACCGGGGAAACGCTGTTGCTGTCGCTAATCAAGGCACCATGAGTGTCGTTGGGACTGGAGAGGTTATTGACCAGGAGAACAACTGAAGCAATTATGACCGTACCGACGAGGCCGGCGATGATACCGCGGAACCATTGCATGCGGTAAAGAGGCTGCGGCCAGGAACGACTTGATGCCGGCGGCTTTTTGAAGGTCACAAAATCATGGACCTCCTTGAAGTTCAGTTTCGAATTGAGCTTTCCCCAAGCTGCATCCGAAGGACTTGTAGAATAGCCATTCAGGGCGTCCCTGAACAACTCGTCCACCTCCTGTATTCCGTTCGGATTAAAATCTTCGTTCATGCTCTTACTATTTAACTTTCGTTGTAGCTTACTTTTTTATTTTTCCCTGCAACATTCGCCGTGCTTTGGATAGTTGCGATTTAGATGTACCCACGGTGATGTTCAGCATTCGTGCAATTTCATGATGTTTAAACCCTTCCACAGCGTAGAGGTTGAACACCACGCGGTAGCCTTCGGGGAGTTGCTGGAGCACCTTCATCAGGTCGCGCGTTGAATAATTCTCTGCTGTTTCCTGTTGAATCATGGTATGTTCATCAACATCGTCAATATCCGCATGGAAATAGTGTTTCAGGTTTTTCCGGTAGTTATTGATCGCGGTGTTGATCATGATGCGCTTCATCCATTGCTCAAAAGCTCCGTCCTTTCGGAAGGTGTGAGATTCTGAGAAAATGGTCATAAAGCCCTCCATCATTACATCCTCTGCTTCGTCCCTGCTTTTGCAGTAACGCATACAGATCCCCATCATCATGGATTTATACTTGTCAAAGACCGAACGCTGAGCCTTGCGATTTTGCGCTATTAATCCTTCTAAGAGTTTTTCATCGATGCTCATCTCGCTTGCAATAGACGTTGATGGTTTGCTTATGGTTGCCTGAAGGGTACAGGACAGCCTCAATTATTAGTTAATTTTCTGTTAACTACCTACGGATGGCATTTTCCTCGTACCTTTGCTTAAGTGCAAATCTATGAAGTTTTTTTGAGCGGCAAACCGTTGCCGAGGTACGAAGAGAACAACATTCATATAAAAATAAAAAGGAGAAAGTTATGAGTTCTGTATTGGGCGGGTTAAAACCCACAAGTCTTTGGGCCAATTTTGAGGCCATTTGTCAGATCCCCCATCCTTCAAAAAAGGAGGAAAAGGTTCGGGAATTTGTTGTAAACTGGGCAAAACAGCACAATATTGAGTGCGTGGTTGATGAAGTTGGCAACGTGATTCTTCGTAAACCGGCCACACCGGGCATGGAAAACCGTCGCGGTGTTATTTTGCAGGGTCATCTTGATATGGTACCCCAGAAGAACAACGACACAGTGCATGATTTCGAGAAAGACTCCATCAAACCCCGGATTGACGGCGAATGGGTAAAAGCTACCGGCACCACACTGGGGGCCGACAATGGCATTGGTGTAGCCGCTGCAATGGCCATCATGGAATCTACGAATGTTGATCACGGTCCCCTGGAGTGCCTGTTCACCATTGATGAAGAAACCGGGATGACCGGTGCTTTCGGCCTGAAAGCGGGCCTTTTCCAGGGCGATATTCTGATGAACCTTGATTCGGAAACGGAAGGCGAACTGTACATTGGTTGCGCCGGTGGTATCAACGCCGAGGCCCAGTTCAACTACCGTGAAGTGGCGGTACCGGCGGGCCATGTTGCCTATACGCTTTATGTAAAAGGCGCCCGGGGCGGGCATTCTGGAGTTGACGTTAAGCTTGGTCGCGCCAATGCCAACAAGCTGCTGGTGCGCTATCTGTATCACGCACTTGGGAAATATGAACTTAAAGTGGCCCGGATTGATGGCGGCAGTCTGCGCAATGCGATCCCACGTGAAGCCAGCGCGGTGGTTACCGTACCGGCCGCCGTGGAAGCCAAATTCAAGGAATGTGTTGCCCACTACGAGCAGATATTTAAAAGCGAATTTTCCTCCATTGAGCCCGACCTGGCTTTCACAGCTGAAAGCACGAGCCTTCCGTCCGTGGTCATGGATGATCAGGGTGCCCGCAAAATCCTGGAATCAGCGTATATTTGTCCGAATGGCGTGATCTCCATGATCCCCGACATGCCGGAGATTGTTCAGACATCGAACAACATGGCCATTATGAAATCTGACAAGGGCGTAATGACCATCAACTGTTTGCTGAGAAGTTCGGCAGAAACTTCCAAAGAAGACCTTGTGAACATGGTGCGCATCGCTTTCGAAACGGGCGGTGCCAACGTGGTATTCGACGGATCTTACCCCGGCTGGAAACCGGATGTAAACTCCCCCATTCTCACCACTATGAAAAACATCTACAACAACCGTTTTGGTAAAGTACCCGATGTTGTTGTGATTCATGCCGGACTTGAATGTGGCTTGCTTGGTGGTGTTTACCCCACCTGGGATATGATTTCCTTCGGACCCACCATTA
>CAZPDS010000123.1:0-5543 GCA_964585485.1 uncultured Bacteroidales bacterium | reverse complement strand
GCCTCCGGCGCACGAACCGGGTTGCAAGCCAGAATTTGTATTAGAAGAATGACGCACCTGTGATACGAAAATGGGTGGATGCAACATTGGCTGCGCCGGAAACTTTGACCACCTTGCGCCGATTCAATTTGAGCACCTGTCAAGGCAAATTCTCAATATGGTCGAACTCTCCACCCGATCGCGAAATTTTCACTAATTTTGATTGCTGAACGACCAGTACAAAGGCTCACATTACCGTCGCCCCAATGACTATGCAAAATATTCCTGATACCATCTACGACGATTTCATCCGCACCGCCCATCTGATCGGCAACGGATATGCCCTCTGCAGCAGCGGAAATCTTTCTCTCCGCATAGATGATCAACGCTGTCTGATCTCGCAAACCGGCTCCTGGCTTGGAAAAATCACCAGGGAACAAATTGTAATCTGCGATTACACCACCGGCGAATCCCTCAATGGCCTTCGTCCTTCCTGTGAATTCAACTTTCACTTCGGCATCCTGAACGCGCGCAAGGACGTGAAGGTAGTAATGCATACGCAGCCTATGTTTGCAGCCACGATTGCCTGTAGTAAAACCCGGCCCGCCAACTACAACCTCACTGCGGAAATTCCCTGCTACATCGGCGCTGTTGCGGAAGTGCCCTACACCCGGCCCGGATCAATAGAACTGGCCGAATTGGTGACCGCCGCCCTACGTGATCATCAGGTGGCCCTGCTGTTGAATCACGGCATCGTGACCGTCGGCAGTACGACCGATGAAGCGTATCAACGCACCTGCTTTTTCGAAATGGCCTGCCGTATCATTATTCAGTCGCACGGGGATTACACCCTGCTGGGCGCACAGGATCTTTGCGACATCGACCACTACCTTCTGGGAAAACAATAAAACTGTGCAGGATATTGAACAGGATTTCACGCCGCGCATGACCGGAGACGGCTCCAGCACACTTTACTCTGACCGTATGCAGGAATCCTATCATTCGGTCAACGGTGCGGTGCAGGAATCGCTGCATGTGTTTATTGAGGCCGGTTTGCAGCACTGCCGGCTGCCGCAGGTGAAGATTTTTGAGGTAGGTTTTGGCACCGGACTGAACGCCCTGCTATCGTGGGAAGCCGCACAGCGGCTGCAACTCAGCATCGACTATGTTAGTATAGAAGCTTTTCCGCTGCAGCCGGAAATCACCCGGATGCTCAACTACCAGGGTTTCACGGCCGGTCTGCCCGCTGATGCATTTGAGCAGTTGCACCGGGCCGAATGGAATCAAATGGTGGTGCTTGAAAGCGGGCGTTTTCGTCTGAAGAAAATACAAGCCGATTTCAAGCGCTACGACTTTGATGATTTCTACGACCTGGTGTACTTCGATGCCTTCGCCCCGGCGAAACAACCCGAGCTGTGGGTGGAAGAAAATTTCCGGAAATTGGCCAACGCTATGCATCCGGGGGGTATACTGGTTACGTATTGCGCCATGGGTGAAGTAAGGCGGCGGTTGCAGCGGGCCGGTTTCACCCCCGAACGTCTTCCCGGGCCGCCGGGCAAACGGGAGATGCTGCGCGCCACACGAAACAGCGAATTATAATTTTGCAGATCGCACACGGGCTTCGCCCGCCAGGCGGGGATAATCCGACGCGCAGGCGTCGTAACAGGCCAGGGCCTTTTCGCTCTTCCCCATGGCGGCATAGACATCGCCAAGGTAGAGCCAATTGAAGCCCGCCCGGGGGTTCTGACGCCGGACCTGCTGAAACGAAACGTAATCAAACCGGGCTGTATCCGTCGCAATCTGCGGATCCTGCAGCTTTTTACCCAACAGGCGCACCGTGGTGTCATTTGTTTGTATCACCGCATCGCGGTAGGCTTTTACCAGGCCGTTGCGGTAGTAGGCCGAAAACGTCCGGTCGATGGCAACAGCACGTAGCAAGGCGGACTCAGCCTCGTCGATCCGGCCGTTTTGAAGCAGAAAAAGCCCGTATTTACGCCATGGATAGGCATTGTACACATCATTCCGCGCTGCCTTTTCAAAGCAGGCCAAGGCATTAACGGGATCCTGGCGGCGTTCGTAATAATCGCCCAGGTTGGAATATACCACCGCCCGGTGAATCGTGTCGAGGTTCAGTAATTTGTTGTACAAGGCCAGGGATTCCGAAAAGCGCCCGAGGTTCAGGTAGGCTGTGGCCAGGTTGTTCATTGCCTCCGCGCTGCCGGTATCACGCAGGAGCGCCTTTTCGTACATATCGGCCGCACGCCCAAATAATGCGGGGGAATTCGTCGCATTGGCCTCATACATCAGGGCATTGCCTTTGTCAGTAAACTCTTTGCCTTCTACTTTTCGTCCCTTTTTCGATAGCTCACGCAGCCATACCGGTTGTACCAGCGTAAGGACCGCAAAGGCCAGTATCGCCAGCCAGGTTAGAAGCAGTGCATAGAAAACCATCCGGTCCGGCCCTTTTTCCAACATTACAAGTAGCGGCGGCGACGTTTTCCCTTTGCCCGATGGCTTTTTCACCGGAGCAGCAGACGGCCTCTTTGCAGGTTGCGGTGTTTTTTTCGTCTTCATCGTTTCAAGGGTTGTGAATGATCATCAGCACCTTCTTATGTTCCTTCATCAAGCGATTGTAGGTCGCCAGGGCCTCCGGGGTTTTCAGCTTAAGGATCTGATAGGACTTCTGTTGTTCGTTATTGAAATAAAACTCCGTAAATTCATGATCGTTCCAACCCTTCCCGCCTTCACCCCTGGCGCCGGTGGCCAGCAACAGGATATCCGGCCCCAGCGATTCGATTTTCAGTTTATCGCGTATCGCAAATTTTTCTTTTTTATCGACCGGTCGCAGCCCACCGTCCGGGAAAATCATGTAATCGAAATAGGGCAAGGGAATGCCCTTGTACAAAATAAGCGAGGACCCGAGGAGTTCCGCACGGGGTGCGGCAAACAGCAGGCGGCCGCCGACAACCAGGAAAAGCGCCAGGATCAATCCACGGAAGGACCAGCGCAGGACCTTATTGTTTCCGGCGTGGATGATCAGCAATATCAACAGGAAACACGGCAGCACGATCAGAAAAACGCGGGCCGTCAGTGCGGCGTTGGTCAGCATGGAGCCCACAAACAGCAGGCAGTACGCGCCGATGAGTTCCGTGCACAACAGGGCAAACGGTTCCCGGAAATACCGGATGAAGGCCGGCTGCCGGAAACGGTAATCCCGAATATCCCGTCCTTCGCGCAGGACAAACAGCACCAGAACCTGGCCGATCATGGCACCCCAGAGATCCTTGGCCACGTCGGAGATATCGAAGACGCGGTTGGAGATAAAAATCTGGATGATCTCGTCGAACAGGGAAATGGCAAAGGCCAGCATAAAAGTCCGTGCAATAATGCGGTTGACGGGCATCCCCCTGCGTCCGAACTTGCGAAAGGCCAGAAAGGAAAAGATTCCGTAAGCGAAATAATGCCAGTTGTGCTGCAGATCGGAAAAATGGTGACCGAAATAATAATCCGCTGTAAGCTGACCGATGGCAAAGAGCAGAACAATGGCACCCAGGGCGAGCCAGCGAACGCGTGTCATTTTCCGGCCAAACCGAATCAGCAGCACCGCGAGCACGCCGGTCGCGATAAAGACGGTGTAGGCAACTTCCACGCCCGCCACGACGATGCCGAGCCGTGACACTTTGCCGATAAATGACTGCAGGAAATTGAGCAGCATCAGAAAGGGTGTCACAATCAGCAGCAGGGAATAGAGGTAAAAATTGATGTCCGCAACGGAAATCTTTTTCATACAGCAAAGATTGGCCGGGTAAAGATACAATGTTTTGGAAAACGATCGGAAGGCATGGCGGCTCGCCAGGTACTTGCCGGGAATATCGCCACTGAAATTCCGGCCGTGAAAAAAAATTATTACCTTTGCCATTCCTTAACGGGGCGTTAGCTCAGTTGGTAGAGCGCTAGGTTCGCAATCTAGAGATCAGGGGTTCGACTCCCCTACGCTCCACAAAGCACAAAGTGAAAAATGATGAAAACCCCTGAAAATTGAACGTTTTCAGGGGTTTTTTGTTTACCCGGAAGTGAAAAAAAAACGAAAAGTCCACCGCTTCTTTGGTGGCTTTTTCGGTGGATGGAAATTTAAAAGGCAAAAGTCCACCACTTCGTGCGTATTTCACTGATTTTCGCGATTTTTCATAGCATTTGATTGAACTGTTGATTTTAGTTTTGAGCTGTCAAAAAAACTGCAAATTTCAACTGTTCAGAATGGTCTTTGGGACTCTTATTCATAGGATCCTGAACCATTAACCTGAACCATTTAAAAACAAAAATGGAGGATCATAAAAATGGATTCAAGCAAGCGGCTAAATTTCTTATTCTTTATCAAGAGAACCAAAAATCTTAAAAACGGGCAGGCACCGATTTACTTACGAATTACAATCAACAAAGAAAAGGTCGAATTTGCGACCCACAAATCTATTGATCCCAGATTATGGTGCAAAGAAAAAGGCGGCGCTAAAGGAACATCCCATGAGGCAAAGGAGATCAATACCTACATCGACCGGGTGAAAGCGCAATTATATAATCATGAAAAAAACCTCTGGAGTGAAGGAAAGCAGGTCACCGCCCGTAATCTCGTGAATGCCTATAAAGGAATTAATCCTGGCGAAAAGTATATCATTGCATTATTCGAAGAGCATAATGCAAATACACGACTATTAAAGGGGAAGGACTTTTCGGCCTCAACCGTTCAACGTTACCACACATGCCTTATCCACTTAAAAAACTATTTGAAGGAGAAATACAACACGGATGACCTCCCCATAAACCGGGTTGATTATAGTTTTATCAAAAATCTGGAGATGTACTTAAAAATAGAAAAGGGATGCAATCACAACACCACCTGGAAGTACATTAAGAACTTCAAAAAAATTATCAGGATAGCATTAGCAAGTGGCTGGATGAAGGTTGACCCCTTTACAAATATCAAAATGCGCTTTGAAAAAGTTGACCGGGGGTTTCTTACGGAAGAAGAACTACAAGCAATTATCAACCGGCACTATCAAATAGACCGGCTTGAACTTGTCCGGGATTGCTTCTTGTTCGGTTGTTTTACAGGACTTGCTTATTCAGATATTAAAGCGCTTACTGCAGAGAATCTGGTTACAGGTGAAGGCGATCGCCTATGGATACACACCCACCGAATGAAGACAAATACCCAAAGCCATATTCCGGCATTACCAATTATCCAGGAGATCATTGACAAGTATAGATTTCATCCTCATTGTATTCGCAAGAATGTTCTATTGCCAATGTTTTCAAATCAAAAAATGAATGCATATCTCAAAGAGATCGCTGATTTATGCGGCATCAAAAAAGAACTCACTTCCCATATCGCCCGTCATACTTTTGCAACGACGATTACATTAAATAACAATGTGCCTATTGAGAGTGTATCGAAAATGCTTGGTCATAGCTCACTAAGTGTAACAAAAATATATGCACGCTTACTTGATAAAAAAGTAAATCAGGATATGTCGCCTGTATTTGAGAAATATACCGAAACTAAAGCA
>CAZPDS010000122.1:0-5785 GCA_964585485.1 uncultured Bacteroidales bacterium | reverse complement strand
TGGGCGACCGCGGCGGGATGGGCGACCGCGTCGGGAGGGGCGACCGCGTAGGGAGGGGCGACCGCGTCGGGAGGGGCGACCGCGTCGGGAGGGGCGACCCTCGCGGTCGCCCCAAGGGAGGTCCCCCCAAGGGAGGGGTCGGTTTTGGGGGCGACCGCAAGGGTCGCCCGTACGGTTATTGTTGGGTCCGTTTCGGGTTTATGGAGGACGAGGATGCCGTGAATGTGGTTAGGCATGACGATAAATTCGTCCAGGGTTACGGACGGGAAACGAAGGGGTAGTTGCAACCATTGTTCGTGGGCGATGGTTCCGAATTCATTCAATATCATGCGGCCATTGCGAATTTCACCAAATAAACATTGCATTTGGTGGGTGCATATTGTAATGAAATACGCGCCTGAACGGGTATAATCATACCCTTTTAACCGGATGCTTTTCCGGTCATGAATTTGTTTTTTCATGATCATTTGTTTTTGTTTTCACAATAAAAATAGCGATTTAGCCAGAGGCGGCCATAAATTTTCTAACTTTGTCATACGATCATGGATGCGCACTGTTAAGGGGTGATAACTGATCAGCACGTTAACCGGAATTTTCCATAGAGAGGACGGAACTGGTGTTTCAACCGGTCTTCAAAACCGGTAGCAGACGGATAACACCGGCTGTGGCAGGTTCGATTCCTGCCCTCTCTGCCAATCGCATTATGTATTACAGCCTGCACATATGAATCAGACACCGGAGGCGCGTCGTCGCCTTCCCGCCGTTGGTAAACTTCTGCAAACCGCAGAGGTCAAGGCCCTCATAGGGTCTCATGGAAAAGAAACGGTCTTGTTTTCCATTCGTCGTTTAGTAGATCAAACGCGCAAGCAGCTTACCGAAGGAAAGCGTCCGCCGACGGAGGCGGAATTCATCGCCACCCTGATAGCGGGGGTGGAGTCGAGCGGGTTACGCAGCCTGCAGAAGGTCATCAACGCCACCGGCGTGGTCATCCATACCAACCTGGGCCGGGCTCCCCTGGGGGCTGAGCAGTTGAAAGGAAGTATTGATGTGCTGAGCGGGTACAACAACCTTGAGTTTGACCTGCAGCAGGGACAGCGTGGCGACCGAAACGTGCATGCCGCGGAACTGTTGAAGTACCTGACAGGTGCGGAGGACGTGGTAGTGGTGAACAACAACGCGGCTGCTGTAATGCTGGTGCTGCGCACCTTTGCCAAAGGCCGGGAAGTTCCTGTGTCGCGCGGCGAGCTCATCGAAATCGGCGGTTCCTTCCGCATCCCCGATATCATGGCCGCATCCGATTGTACCATGGTGGAGGTGGGCACAACGAACAAAACACGACTGAGCGACTACAGCAAGGCCATCTCCAAAAAGACGGGCCTGCTCTTCAAGGCCCATAAATCCAATTATGTGATCCGGGGCTTTACCGAAGAAGTATCGCTGAATGCCTTGTCGGAGCTGGGTAAGACGAAAAAGATCCCGGTTCTTTTTGACCTCGGCTCCGGCTTACCGAGGGCCACGGATCACCCGCTGTTGGCCGGTGAGCCGAATGTGCGTGACACCCTGGCCTCCGGCGTGGATCTGGTTTGTTTCAGTGGCGACAAGTTGCTTGGCGGTCCGCAATGCGGTATCATCGCCGGACGGAAGGCCCTGATCGCAAAGATCAAAAAGGAGCCCATGATGCGGGCTCTGCGGGTGTGTAAACTCACCCTGGCTTTACTGGAGTCCGCCTGCCTGTCGTGGCTGAAGACGGAACCTTCCGGACCCACCCATCCGGTGGCACAGCTGATCAGGCGCTCCCCCGAAGAGCTGCGCATGGCGGCAGAGCGACTTTCTGCAGCATTGAATGCTCAGGGCATTCCGAACGAGATTGTTGCTTCCCGCGGACAATGCGGTGGCGGCACCCTCCCGGAAGCAGAGATCCCCAGTATCTCGGTAAAGATCGTGCACAACGGTAATACCAGTGAACGCTCCGCCTACGCCGAAAAGCTGATGCAAAATCTCCTACACCCGCCGCATCCCGTGGCTGCTGTCCTGAAAAAAGGCGAGGTGTACTTCGACCTGCTTTGTGTATTTGATGACGAAATCGACACCCTCGCCACCCAAATCATCACCTCCCACGCCAATTAAATCGCACAAATGTGTTATGTGTTAATGTTTAATTATTAAATTTTAATTTGATTTAATTTCCATGCGTCATCTCATTCTCGGCACCGCCGGCCACGTTGATCACGGGAAAACCGCGCTGATTAAGCTTTTGACTGGTTTCGACTGCGACACCCACAAAGAAGAAAAGCAGCGGGGCATTACCATTAACCTGGGCTTTACCTCGCTGACCTTGCCCAATGGTGAAATGCTGGGCATTATCGACGTCCCGGGGCACAAGGACTTTATCAGCACCATGGTCGGTGGGGCCAGCGGCATGGACCTGGTATTGCTGGTTATCGCGGCCGACAGCGGAATTATGCCTCAGACGCGGGAGCACCTGCACATCATCCAGGCCCTGGGTATCAAAAAGGGTGTGGTGGCACTCACGCGGGCCGATTTGGTGGATGAAGAATGGCTGGAACTGGCGACCCTGGAAATCCAGGAGTTTCTGCACGGCAGTGTACTGAGCGACGCGCCGGTGGTGCCGGTATCGGCGGTCACCGGCCGGGGCAAAGAAGACCTGCTGGCGACCCTGCAATCGCTGGTGGAAACGGTCGACGAAAAAGAGCCCCGCGGGCGCTTCCGGATGTACATCGACCGTATCTTCAGTGTCAAAGGTTTTGGCAGTGTGGTCACCGGTTCGGTGCTGGGCGGCCATCTCCGCGTGAACCAGGAAGTGCAGCTGCAGCCCGGCGATCACGCGGTCCTGCGGGTACGTTCCCTCGAACGTCACGGGAAACCGGTGGACGAAGTCGTGGGGGGCGATCGGGCCGCTATCAACCTGATCGGGTTGGAGCGGAGCGACTTTCAGCGGGGCATGCTGATTACGGATCAGCGCTTGCCCGAAACAACGCGGGTGGATGCGCTGGTCCGGCTTTTTGATACCGGCACCAATCTGTCGTTGTGGTCGCACCTGAGCCTGCACGCGGCCACCTTTGAATGTCCGGTGCGCATGCATTTGCTGGACTGCGTCGGGCTGCGGGCGCCGGACGAAGCCATTGTGCAGCTTCATCTTCCGAAGCCGGTGGTGCTGCTGGCCCGCGATCGTTTCATACTGCGGAATTCCTCGGGCGACCGTACCCTGGGGGGCGGCTTTATTCTGGACGCATCGCCCCTGCATCACCGCAAGCGGACGGAAACGTTACGGGGCAATTTAACGGCCCTGGCGGAAACCATGCGCAAGGGCGATAACATACAGGACCTGATCAAGGCGGAATTGCGCAAAGAATGCCGCCCCTTCCGGCTCGACGAAGTGGCTGACCGCCTGCACTTGAACGCCGCGGAATTGCTGACCGAAGTGGAGGCCCACGCCGGGCACCTGCCTCTGTTTCGTGCGGAGGAAGGGATGTTCATGATGGACCCGCACTTTCATCAGCAATACTGCGAGCGGATCCTGGCGATCCTTGCGGATCATCACCGGCAATATCCGGTGTTTGCCGACGGACTGGACCTGCAGGAACTGGCCGGCAAGCTGGACCTGGCGAAAAGCAAGCAGGAAAAGGCATTTGCGACCTTGCTGCTGAACGGAATGGTGGCGGAATCGAAGTTGGAGAAGAAAGGAACTACCTGGATCCTTCACGGCCACCGGGCACGGATTGATGAGGTGATGGCCGGGCACCTGCAATGGCTGGAAAAGGCCATACGGGCGTATGATGTGCAAAAGCCCGTTATCAGCGAGCTCGAAGAAGAGGCGCGTGACCGCAAACTGTCAAAACACGAATTTCGTATGCTGATGTCCTACCTTGTCAAAACAAAAAAGATCCAGTACTACCAGCAGGATTTTATGCATATTGACATCGTAAATAAATACCGGGCGATTTTATTGAAACTATTGGCGGATAAGCCGGAAGGCATCGCGATCAACACCTTTAAAGACGCCATCCAGGCTTCAAAGCGGCTCTGTGCTATGCTGGCCGGCGTTTATGAAGCGGAAAAGAGTATCCGGTCAACGGGAACCGGTGTAGAAACAATGCTATTTATTACCGACGAAGGAAAGAAGATTATGAGCCGATAACCGAAAGCGGTGTCGCTCTGTAGGGTGTAACTATAAAGCACTAATTATTTACCGAATGACTCCTCGTATTTATTTTGATAATTCGGCTACATCGTTTCCGAAACCCCCGGAGGTGATAGAGGCCATGCATCGGGCGCTGGTTGATTTCAGCGGGAGTCCGGGCCGCTCCGGACATCCCTTTGCCATCCGGGCCAGCCGGGTTGTATTCGAGGCCCGGGAGCAGGTGGCGGCTCTGCTGGGCGTTGGTTCGTCCGAACACGTGATCTTTACGCTGAACGCCACGCATGCCTTAAATACCGCCATCAAGGGCGTTCTTCATGCGGGGGACCATGTCATCATCAGCGGGATGGAACACAACTCGGTATTACGTCCGTTGCGGCACCTGGAACAGGAATGCTTTATCTCGCTTACGATTATGCCGTGCAACCAACAGGGTGATCCTGACCTTGCCGGATTAGAAGCGTCGTTTACGCCCGCCACGCGGCTGGTGGTGACTATACATGGATCGAACGTTTGCGGGACTATTTTCCCCATAAAGAAGATTGCTGAAATCTGCAAAAAGCATCAGGTGCTTTATCTGCTAGATGCTGCGCAGACGGCGGGTTTTCTTCCGGTATCCCTGGTGGAAGACGGCATCGATTTGCTGGCTTTTTCCGGCCACAAGTGCCTGATGGGGCCCACCGGAACGGGCGGCCTGTGTATCGCGGACAATGTTGAAGTCGCTTCGCTCGTTCAGGGCGGGAGTGGCAGCCATTCGGAACGGGGTTTTCATCCGGATTTTTTTCCCGACCGCCTGGAGGCCGGAACGCCGAATCTTCCGGGTATTGCAGGATTGCTGGCCGGTGTGAACTACGTCGTGCAGCAAGGATTGACATCGCTGCAACTGAAACAAGGCGCACTCTGCCGGACTTTTTTGGACGGTCTGGCGGCTATACCGGAGATAAGGGTGTACGGGCCGGAAGCGGGGCGTGAGCGTCTGCCGGTGGTATCGCTGAATTGTGGCGGGATGCCATCAAGTGAGCTGGCTTACCGCCTGGATCACGACTACGGCATCATGACGCGTCCGGGCCTGCAATGCTCGCCCCTGGCACATCTCACGCTGGGCAGCGCTCCGCAGGGAACGGTCCGTTTTAGTTTCGGGCATTTTAATACGCCGGAGGAGGTTGAATATGCGGTGTTTTGTTTACAGCAGATCGTAAAATCATCAACGAAATAATAGTATAAACAAAGATGAAATCCAATAATTATGTTGTGGTTTTTCAGCGCGACCGCCTGGGTGATGGCAACGATGACCTTGGCAAGATGCTGATTAAAAGTTTTATCAATACCCTGGCCGACACGACGGAAAAGCCGTCGGCTCTGGTTTTTCTGAACAGCGGGATCTTTTTGGCGGTCAACGATTCGCCGGTCATTGATACGTTAAGGAAGATGGAAGCCTCCGGTATAAAACTGCTGAGTTGCGGCACCTGCCTGAATTTCTATCAGAAAAAAGAAGAACTCGGTGCGGGCGAAGTGTCGAACATGATCGATATTGTGGCCACACTGAGCAAAGCAGGTCATGTCCTTTACCCCTAAACCGGAAACGATGCGGTATCGTATTCTTATTTTTGAATCGGCGCATCAGGT
>CAZPDS010000121.1:0-5870 GCA_964585485.1 uncultured Bacteroidales bacterium | reverse complement strand
GGCGGGAATTTACTGAAATCAGGAAGCAACAACACCGACAACACCTATACGGCAACAAACATCTCCGCCACGACCCCTTATTATGTTACCATTCGCAGTGCCGACGGCTGCGAAAGTGCCCCGCGCACAGCGGTGATGGCCGAAATCTACAGCGCGCCCGTCGTCACTACCCCGCCCAGCAACAGCACGGTTCCGGAGGGCGGGCACACCAGTTTTAATGTCAACGTGGCCGGCAGCTTGCTGCAATACCAATGGCAGGTGAACGATGGCAGCGGTTTTCACAACATCACCCAGGCCGGCCTTAATCCGATCTACAGCGGCTGGAACACCCAAACACTCCTGCTGGAAGGCGTGATCTTATCCAACCATGGCTTTGAATACCGCTGCCTTGTGAGCGGGGCCTGCGCCCCGCCGGTCATCTCCGGTACCGGCAGCCTGAACATAGGGAATGAAGAGCCCGGCGGTCCTTACTTTCATCCAACCATGGGCTTGCTTTATACCAACCTTGGCATCTGCCTGGTAAGCACCCATAGCGGCAATTATTACGACAATGGCGGTTCAGGTAATGGATACGCCAACAACATCAGCGACATTTACCGCACCTTCTGCCCGGACGCAGACCACCAGGCCCTGACCGCCGATGTGCTTCAGTTGCAGGTTGAATACCTTGGCGGTGATTGCAGCGACTTTTTGATCATACAGAACGGTCCCAACCCGGAAGCCGACATTCTGTGGTCAGGTTGCGGAAACAGCAGTATAAATAACATTCTCACGGATGACGGCACTTACAACGAAGGGCACTTTATTTCCACGCATCCCAGCGGCTGTCTCACCTTCAGGTTCCAGAGCGATGCCGCCAATAACGGCAATTGGGATGGCTGGGACATCCTCCTGGGCTCGGTCTATTTCGAGGGCGGGCCCACGGGCACTACCAACAACGACTGTGTAAACAGCACACCCATTTGCTCCAGCATCACAACCAGCTCCTTCACCTACGGTCCGGGGCTGACCTCCGATGCCTGCACGGGTTGTGTAAGGTCCGAAAGTTTTGTGGAATGGTACCAGCTCCGTATGTCCTCCGGTGGCCTTATTGAGGTTGAGATTACCCCGCTGGGCGTAGCCGATTTCGACTTTGCCATCTACACCGGCCGCGCCTGCAATGCCCTCGGAGATCCCATTCGCTGCTCATACGCCGCCCGGGGCAACAGCAACGGAAAAACGGGTCTGCGTGTGGGTGCGGGCGATCTGAGTGAAGGTATTTACGGTGACCAGTGGGTACAGCCCATCACGGCGGTGGCCGGGGAAACCTATTACCTGCTGATCAACGAAAAAAACAAACCCAATCCCAACCAATATACCATTGACTGGTTTCTGAGCAACGGCGCGTCTTTCGACTGCGGCATCCTGCTGCCGGTGGAAATGGCCAGTTTCAGCGGCACCTGCCAGGACGGGTATGCCGAACTCGCCTGGAGCACCCATTCCGAAAGCAACAACGACTATTTTGTGATTGAAAGGGCGGGCGAAACAGGTACCTTCATCCCGATCGGATATACAGACGGGGCCGGCAACAGCAATGAAGAGCGCCAGTATCGCTTTCGCGATCCGGAACCCTCTGCGGGACCGGCCTATTACCGCATACAACAGATTGATTTCGACGGGGCATCGGCCTATAGCGAAGTCATACATTCGGCCTGTGCTATCGAAACCGATGAAGGCATCGTGCTGCTTGACCAGCAAGACCAGGGGTTTCTCGGCCTGCAATTCGCCGCCCTTACCGGAGCGTCCTACACTGTTCAACTAATCGACCTGAACGGCAAAATTGCACAATCCGTCGCGTACACAGCCCGCGGCACATCAGGACGGGTGCAACTTTCCACCCGTTCACTGGCAGCGGGCATTTACCAGTTACGCCTGAACAGTCCCGGTGTCGGACCAAGGGAAACGCGTGTCATGATACGGTAAGCCTAGTCAGGGGGTACGCCGGGTTGTTGGCCTTTCAAGCCATTCGGCCGATTGATTAGATTGGGTTGAATAAGTTATATTACGTTGATTCGGCTAAACCATACGGTCGCAACAAAGAGAATATACGTAATATACTCAATAGCCCTATAAACCCGCAATAGGAATCCTCATATTTTGGATTGATCCCATAAACGGTCAAATCAATCAGAAAGCATTATCCTTCTGTTTTCAGCTTGATACCATCTCAAGTGGGTCTTTCCTCTTCTGATCACGCGCCCTCGCGGGGAAAATCTTTGCGTAAAAGCGCGAATCCATTGCGCAATTTCGTAAACATTCCATTAAGATATTATAACATATTATTCACAAATAACTAAAACTACATCCTGAGAATGAGCACCTAAAATATTTTTGACGTTTGAAAATTAATCACAATTCGTGCTTGCATTTTAGAATGGAATATCGTATTTTTGACTTACTGGTAAGTAAGATTACCCAAACACACCTAAACAACTGATTAACAACGTCTTTACAATGCATGTATGTATCTCAACGTCTTCCATTAGCAATACGCTTCATGCAGCATAAGTGCTAATATTTGAACCAAACACCCTAAATAATTCTTTATCAACACGTTACAATAGCATATTTTTTAATACCTGATTTACTGTACTTTAACATACCTGAAACATTAGCTACTAAAAGATACATGCAAATGTTGACTAATATCAAGTAACGAAAAACCGGCCTTATCGCACTGAAGATTCCCAATGTTATTCTCTTTTTTACTGTGTTGCGGCAATGCTAGGGATTGCCACTTTCGACTTCAAACCTAAGCCTATGAAAAAATCGATACCTTTCTACACCAAGTTTGTTTTTGTCATTATTGTCGCTGTAATTCTGCAATTCATTACTCAGCATGGGTATTCCCAGATTACGATCACAGCCCCATCATTAACCATTACCAACTGCGAAACATCTGCAACCTTAGGGAACATAGTAATACGTGAGAGTACGGTTGAAAATATTGCCGGTTTACCTGGGACAATTATTCTTAGCGCTCCGACTGGGTTTGAGTTCACTTCAGCCGGAACAGTATCAGTACCAGCAACTTCCGATATCTCATCTGGTTCTTCATCGTATACGAACAACACAATTACCATTTCACTTACAAAGTCTGGCTCCGGAAAATCCGTTGTTGATGTTGTAACGATAAGCGGAATCGGCATCAAATCAATAGTTGGTTCGGCCGGACCCGTCCCGATAACAAAAACGGGTGGAACCCTGACATTGAATGGCGTTAATGCATCAACCGTTTTTGCGACGTTGACGGCCAATGCGAGTATCACGCCCCCTTCTGCACCAGATGTTGCCCGATGTGGCCCGGGGACGCTGACCTTAAATGCAAGTGGAGGCGACTACAGCAATTACTTTTGGTACGATGAAGCAAGTGCCGGCAACTTGCTTGGAACCACAGCCTCTCTTACCACGCCGATCCTTTCCAGCACCCGGCCTTATTATGTTTCCTGTGGCAGTATCGGATCCGAAACCAGCCTGAGCACGGGGACTACGCCTACAGTGACCTGCACCACAGCAGTCTCTAATAGTGCGCAATTATACAATATCATAAATAATCGGTTGCAACCCATTATCATTACACGACTGGAAATAAATACATACTATACATCCGGAACCTGCAATGCCCAGGTTTTCTACAGACCCGGCTCATATGTGGGTAATGAAACCAACTCCAGTGGCTGGACGTCCGTCTTTAACGGCAGCGTTACGCGTGCAGCTACTACCACGATTGACATATCGGATTTTGCGATCCCGGCCGGTGGCACCTACGGCATTTATGTTTACTTTACGGGGGATCCATCCGTCTTTCTTCCAGGATCATCAAATTACTCCAATACTGAAATTTCCATCAATACGGGGGCGGTCGAATGCCGAATTTCGGCTCCGTTCACTTTGGGAACCGGGGCGTTGTACGCAAACTATTCCATGGTCGGCACTGTCTACTATAAGAACATTTCCTGCGAAAGCCCCCGCACCGAGTGTGAAGCAATCATAACCAACACCAGCACGCCTTCGGTCAGCATCACGGCCAATCCTGGCAATATTATATGCGCGGGTGATCCTGTTACCTTTACGGCCACACCAGGCAATGGCGGCACAAGCCCATCGTACCAGTGGTATGTGGGTGCTTCTGCCGTTGGTTCTAACAGTCCAAACTTTACATCAAGCACCCTGAATAATGGCGATATCGTAAGCTGCGTTCTTACGCCTTCGGGCGATGCATGCCCTTCACCGGCCACGGCAACATCGAACAATATTGGAATGTCGGTACAATCGCCGACAACCATCACAACCGACCCGGCCAACGCTATCCTTTGCCAGAATGGTAATACTTCTTTTACCTGCACCTCATCCCCGGCCGGTCCCTATCAGTGGCAAGTCAGCACCAATGGCGGGGCTTCCTGGGCAAATATCACAGCACCCGGCACAGCACCCGTGTACGGCGGCTATACCTCAGCAACCTTAAGTTTGACCGGTGTTGATGATCCGAACAACGCTTATCAATACCGCTGTCTGGCCGGCTGTACCCCCTCAAATGTGGCCACGCTTACCGTTAACCCGGTGTCAGACCCCATCCCGGGCCACAACGGCAGTTGCATCGCCCCTGCTGCCATCCCTTTATCGGCCAGCGGAGCCGGCGGTTCTGAGGAATACTATTGGTACACTACCTCTACGGGCGGAACCTCCGTCGGAACAGGCAGCAGCTATTCCACACCCTCAATATCGGCCACCACTACCTTCTACGTGACATTAAAGGATATACCATCCGGCTGCGAGAGCTATCCTCGTACGCCCGTCATCGCAAGCATTTACACGGCCCCGACCATTGATGTTCATCCGGTCAGCGAAAGTGCTGACGCGGGCTCTACCACCAGTTTTTCCGTGGAGGCCAGTGGTATTAATCTGTCGTATCAGTGGCAGGTGAACCCAGGAACAGGCTGGGTAAATATTACTTCGGCCGGCACAGCGCCGGTCTATGCTGGATGGACAAGCTCCACCCTGGTCCTGTCGGGCGTGCAGTTATCCAACAACACCTACCAGTACCGCTGCAATGTTACCGGTATTTGCGGCTTCACCACATCCAGTAATGCGGCCATCTTAACGGTTAGCAACCTTATCGAGACCTACCTACATCCCACAACAGGCTATCCAGGTATCCGCATTGGAACCTGCATGGTAGCTACCTGCGACGGCAACTACTATGATGATGGTGGTGCATCAGCGGGCTACGCAACGAACATCACCAATATTAACCGCACCTTTTGCCCCAATGCCCCCTATAAAGCGGTACGTGCAACCATCAACAACCTGGATGTTGCCTACACCTCGGGCAATTGCAATGACCTGCTTTACGTGTACAACGGACCCAATGAAAGCAGTAGTTACCTTTGGGTTGGATGCGGAACAAGCGGCACAGCCATTTATACTGCCGCAGGCGCCTACAATTCCGGAATCATCACCTCCACTCACCAAAGCGGATGCCTGACCTTTGCCATTTCATCCGGTTCGAGTAACGCCGGCGGAAGCTGGGATGGGTGGAACATCTCACTGAGTTGTGTTGACTTCCCCGGCGGTCCAAGTGGTACAGCCAATACCGACTGCATCAATAGCAAACCTATTTGCTCCGATATTTCGGCCAGTTCCTATACCTATGGTCCCGGCATTACCTCCGACGCCTGCACGGGCTGTGTAACCTCAGAATTCTTTGTCGAATGGTACCGTATCCGTATGGCCACCGGCGGAACCATTCAATTAGAGATCGTACCGAACGGTGTGAGCGACCTCGACTTCGCCTTATACAAAACCAGCAATTGCGGTGCCCTCGGCGACCC
>CAZPDS010000120.1:0-5904 GCA_964585485.1 uncultured Bacteroidales bacterium | reverse complement strand
CTGGAGTGCTAAGGAAGTAGATCAGCGTTTACATGAAATCATGATCAACATCCACGAAGCGTGTGTGAAACACGGCAAGGAAAAAGACGGCTATGTGAACTACGTAAAAGGAGCAAACGTGGCTGGATTCCTCAAGGTTGCCAACGCCATGCTTGACCAGGGTGTTATCTAATCCCTTTCATTTTGGTTTGTAATTTTAAAGCCTTCCTTCGGGGAGGCTTTTTTTATTTCTGCTGACCAAAAAAAAAGGTGTGAACGATGGTTCACACCTAAGGTATGGCACTAAATGATTTTACTGACCCAGGTAGGCTTTCAGCAGTTTGCTGCGG
Source organism: uncultured Bacteroidales bacterium (assembly GCA_964585485.1). Lineage (GTDB taxonomy): Bacteria > Bacteroidota > Bacteroidia > Bacteroidales > CAIWKO01 > CALGYY01. The sequence continues at coordinate 5,575 of CAZPDS010000120.1, read as the reverse complement.
GAAGTATGTTTCAATCGACGAATGGCCTTCTCTTTAATTTGCCGAACCCGCTCGCGGGTCAGGTCAAACTTGATCGCGATTTCTTCCAGGGTTAGCCCGTGGTTCATACCCAAACCAAAGTACAGCGTAACAACGTCGCGTTCCTTTTCGGTAAGGGTGGCCAGCGCCCGTTGAATTTCACGCGAAAGGGATTCGAACATCAAAATGGAATCTGTGGTAGGGGTATCATCGCTCATGTACACGTCGATGAACTTGGTATCTTCGTCCTGCGCCAGGGGCGCATCCATGGAAACGTGCCGGGTGGAGATTTTCATTACCGCATTGATCTTTTCCTGCGGAATATCAAGCGACTGTGCCAGTTCGTCCGGCAAGGGAGGACGCTCAAACTTCTGCTCCAGCCGTGAAAATTCCTTTGAAATACGATTCAGGGAACCCACCTGATTCAGTGGGAGGCGGACAATGCGCGACTGTTCGGCCAGGGCCTGGAGGATGGATTGACGAATCCACCACACGGCATACGAAATAAACTTAAAACCACGGGTTTCATCAAAACGCTTTGCGGCCTTTATCAAGCCGAGGTTTCCTTCGTTAATCAAATCCGGGAGACTGAGTCCCTGATTTTGATATTGTTTAGCCACCGAGACCACGAATCGCAAATTGGCCTTGGTCAATTTTTCCAGGGCGGATTGATCGCCCGCTTTAATACGCTGGGCCAACAGCACCTCTTCCTCTGCCGTTATCAGCTCCTCACGACCTATTTCCTGCAGGTACTTATCCAGAGAAGCGGTTTCCCTGTTGGTGATAGATTTCGTGATCTTAAGCTGTCTCATAGAATGCTATTTACTAAATAATTGATTTTCAGATAGTTAAAACTAGAGCAATGGGTCAACAAAAGTACAACATTTTTATGGATTTTGCACTATTTATTCGCAATTTTTTCTCAGCATCTTCGCACGCCCTTACAAGAACGGTCAGATACCAAATCCATAATATGCACGCATGCCATTTTTATAAATACCTTCGATTAAAATCCCACCGGATTTATTTGTCAGAATCTCCGAGAGATCCCCGATAGAAGACACTTTTTTCTGATCCACAAAGAGGATAATGAAGCCCTCTTTAACACCCGCACTCCACAATTTGCCCTGTTCCAGTTTGGTGATTTTCAAGCCATGGGAAATATTGAGGGCTTGCATCTCCTCGTTCGACAATTCGCTAAAACTGGCACCCAGCAGTTGGTTTACTTCAGCGGGGTCTGTTTTAACGACATCGGTTGCCCCCAGGCGATTTAATAATTCCACTTCAACGGTACGTTCCTTGCCGTTGCGGCGAAGCAGAACGTCGATCTTGTCGCCCGGGCGATGCCGTGCCACCATTTCCTTAAGTTCAGATTTACTATTGGTGAAGGCGTTGTCAATTTTAAGTATAACATCCCCCTTCTCAATGCCGGCTTTTTTGGCCGATCCATCATCAAATACCGTTTCCACATAAACGCCTTTGATATCTTCGATGCCGCGTTCTTTAGCAAATTTGCCGTCAATATCGGCAAACGAAATACCCAGATAGGCCCGTTGAACCTCACCGAATTCGATCAGGTCTTCAACAATCTTTTTTACCAGATTACTGGGAATAGCAAACGAATATCCGGTAAACGATCCCGTGTTACTGGCGATGGCCGCGTTAACGCCGATTAAATCACCATCAATGTTTACCAGCGCCCCGCCGCTGTTGCCCGGATTCACCGCAGCATCCGTCTGAATAAAAGATTCGATGGCAGAGGCATCGCCGAGAATCTGAATATCGCGTGCTTTTGCACTTACGATCCCCGCGGTTACCGTACTGGTTAGATTGAAGGGGTTGCCGACCGCCAGCACCCATTCACCAATTTGCACCTGATCGGAATTGCCGTAGGTCAGAAAAGGCAGTCCGCTCTCTTCAATTTTCACAACGGCCAGGTCGGTCTGTGGGTCAGAACCCACGAGCTTTGCCGTGTAGGTGCGCTTGTCGTTAAGCGTCACTTCGATGCTCATGGCATCCTGCACAACATGATTATTGGTCACGATATAACCCGATTCCGAGATGATGACACCCGAACCGGCAGCTACCAGGGGATTACTATTTCCAGGGGACTGGCGGAAGAAGTCGAAAAAGGGATCAAAACCGAAAAAGTTGTCGTACAAGCGACTCTTCTGCTGATACTGCGTTTTGATATGAACCACAGCATGAACCGATTTTTCGGCCGCCGAGCGGAAGTCAGGACCGGTCACCGGACCGTTGTCAGTTACTTTTGTTACACTGCCCGGATTGAGCCCCATCCGGTCAGCTGAACGTCCCGAAACCGGACCATTGAACAGACTAAGAATCAACACTGCCAATACGCCACCGAGTAAACCTGCCAGCAGCGTGCCGTGCCACTTACTACTTTGCATCGTTTTCATAATCTACTCCTACTATTAATTATACATACAGGGATTTAAAATTTTCAGGGATTTAAACAACGACGCACCAGGTCAAATATTATTCCGCATGCTCACATAAAGTTTGAAACGAACAATTTGTCAGCCTTTTGAGCGGATGTTAGCCGAATTTCGGCTATGATGCGCCGTGGCGTCGCTACAAAAATGCCGGACAATCTGCATTGAATTCTTATTCTTCATTAACTTTGTGGTGAATTGACTGTTGCTAACCGACAGGACAAACTGTCAGTTTGACATCATGAAACACGGGAAAGCAGGCATATTAATCGTTGGCATTTTCATCGGAATGATCATTGGCATCGCCATGGCATCGTGGATGGATTACATGGGCTATGAGATGAATCCGTTCCACCGGATAAGCGGCTTATTTTCAAGGGCTGAAACGGATCCTGGACACCCGGAGATAAATGGCATTAACACACCCGGAGCGACATTTGAAGAAAACCCATTGCTGACAAGTCCTGGGAAAGCCCCGGGTTCTTCTTCCGATTTGATCGTTGAGCAGAGCTTTCCCAAGCCGGCTATCGCCGACAGCCCCGCAATGCCTGCCCAAGTGCGGAGAAGCGAGAGTACAACGGAAATGATACAGGTTGAAACGGATCAGTTGCTAGAAAGCCGCTTGCTGCCCATTGAAGGTGAAAGGTCTGGCGAACGAAAATCACTAGATTCATTGTTGCTCGATGATCGGAGCCAAGCTTCAAATCCGGACTATATCCGGGTGGAACTCTGGTCGTCGCCCATCAATTATAAGGGCTACAAGTGGACCAATAACCGGCTCTCGCTTTTTGGTCTCACCGAAATGGATTTACTAAAAATCATTTCCTTTGAGGGAAAAACCTATCTGAAGTACCACGAAAATTATTTCTATCTCGAACCATCCAGTTCTTTTCGGAATTTCCGGACGGTTCGCGATCCGCTTCTCATTAAACACATCAGCAGCTTATGATCCTTAGGTTTGATAAATACCATGGCGCCGGTAATGACTTTATCCTGGTCGATCACCGGCAGGGCATGTTCAATCCGAGCAGAAAAATTATCCAGGCCCTGTGCGACCGGAGATTCGGCATTGGCGCCGACGGATTAATGTTATTAGGACCCTCTACACGCCGGGATTTCAGCATGCGTTACTACAACAGCGACGGGGGTGAGGGCAGCATGTGCGGCAACGGTGGCCGGTGCATTACAGCGTATGCGCGGAAACTAGGAATTATAGGGCGTGAGGCCGCCTTCAAGGCCTCCGACGGTGACCATTTCGCCGAGATAATTTCGGGCGAATCCGGAATTTTTCAGGTAAAACTGGGAATGAACGACCTTACCGAAATCCGTTGTGGAGATGGTTACGATTACGTCAATACCGGCTCCCCTCATCACGTTGTATTTGTTGAAGATCCCGACCTTATAGACGTTGTTGCCGAAGGTCGAAAGATCAGGTACGGCGAGCCATACGGCGAAAAGGGCACCAACGTGGATTTTGTGGGCGTGAACAACGGAAAGTTATATGTGCGAACCTATGAGCGAGGAGTGGAAGACGAGACCCTTTCGTGCGGCACCGGCGTTACCGCCGCGGCCCTGGTTTATGCACATAAAAATAAAACAGAGGGTCCGGTCGAAATCCGGACCAAAGGCGGATCACTGCGCGTAACGTTCTCGAGACAAGACAACAGCTATACGAACATCATGCTGGAAGGTCCGGTAACCCATGTGTTCAGCGGCGAGATTGAACTTGACCGATTAAATTCCACTTCCATATGACCGGCAATAATGTTGCTTTACGCGCGCCCGAACCCGCTGATATCGACCTGTTGCACCGCTGGGAAAACAACCGCAATCTATGGTACGCGGGCACTACCCTCGCGCCCTATTCCCGTTACCAGATTGAACAGTACGTACTATCAGAGCAACACGATATATTTGCTGCGCGACAACTCCGCTTCATGATCGATCGTTTGGATAACAAGCAGGTTCAGACGGTCGGCACGATTGACCTTTTCGATTTCGACCCCCTGCACCGGCGTGCAGGTGTGGGCATTCTGATAAGCGAAGCGCACCGGCAATCGGGTATGGCCACTGAAGCCCTGCAACTGCTCATGGAATATGCCTTCCAAACCCTGCAATTGCACCAACTCTACTGCCATATCGCTACCGATAACCAGCCCAGTATGGCTCTGTTCACCAGCACCGGGTTTTCGCTCTCCGGTACCCTAAAAGAATGGCGGCTAAGGGAACTACAATGGATCGACGAACATATACTGCAATGCATCAACCCACATCCTCATGGCTAAAGGAAAAAAGAAAAAAGCGACCAAAAACAAAAAGGCCCTTCTGACAGCTCTGCTTTCGCTGGCGGCCGTGCTCCTTATCGGCGGAAGCCTCATCGCCTACAAGTATTACCGTATGGTGTACAACGTTAACGTGAACCTTGGACAAAAACAATGGACGTATTTATACATCCCGACCGGCGCGGACTTCAGTACAGTGAAACGTTTGCTGGATGAGGAAGGGGTTTTGAAAGACCCGGCCGCATTTGCCTGGCTGGCGGAAAAAAAAGGCTACACCAGCAAAGTTAAACCCGGGAAATACCGGATTACCGACGGCATGACCAACAACAGCCTGATCAACCTGCTCCGGTCGGGCGATCAGGAAGCCGTTAAATTCACCTTTAAGAATTTCCGGACCAAACAACAGTTGGCGGGAAAAGCCGGCGGGTTGTTGGAAGCCGATTCATCGGCCATCGCGCAGTTATTGTTTAGCGATTCATTAATGGAAGCCAAGTACGGTCTCAACAGCGATGAAGTCTTGTGCCTGTTTCTTCCCAACACCTATGAGCTTTGGTGGAACACCAGCGCCCAGGGTTTTTTAGACCGCATGTTCAAGGAATACAACACCTTCTGGAACCAGGATCGTAAAAAACAAGCGGCCAATCTTGGCCTGGAACCGGAAGAAGTCATTATACTTGCCTCCATTGTGGACCAGGAGACCAAGCAGGCCGACGAAATGTCGCGCGTTGCCGGGGTTTACATGAACCGCATCCGCAACGGCATGCTGCTGCAAGCCGACCCAACCGTAATCTTCGCCATCGGTGATTTTACCATCAATCG
>CAZPDS010000119.1:0-5942 GCA_964585485.1 uncultured Bacteroidales bacterium | reverse complement strand
GGGTATTCGTCGATGCTGCGGGCGTAGATTTTATAGGTGGGACGGAAACGGTACATGTAGATGCGGCCATAGTCCTGCAGTTCCTTTAAAAACTCCGGCGCCAGGGTTTCGTGGTGTTTCGGATCAAAATAGCGCAGGGCGTTGGCCAGGGCCAGTTTCTTCTCATCCTTTGTCAGGATGTCCTTACGTTTGGGTGCGTGGTTGATGTTGGAATCGTAGGGCTGAAGGGCCGGCAGTGCGTCGGGTATGCCCTGAAGTATCTGTTGTTGGAAATCAGTTAACATGCTTGTTTGTGTTTTTGCAAAAGTAAAAATTTATGGGGGATTGTGAAGCCCAAAAATTTTATTTCAGGCAGGGCAAAAAAAAAGCCCCCCATCGGGCAAAAAACGTTTCACTGGCATGAAAGATATTGTTTCACCAAACGAAAGGAGGCACTGCAAAGATAGACAAAAAACGCTTCGTATCGTCACTTTTGGCGGAAAAAATCGTAATGTTTTGCAAATAGGGCTGCCTTGGTATCATTGAACACAAATTTTATGCTGGTCCGTGAGAAGCGGGATTTTTTAAAGCATAGTTGAAAATGCGTAAAACGGGTCGTTTCGTGTTGGGAATTGATATTGATATACACAGATTCCCAGACCTGGTGGGCTAAACTGCTGTGCGTGTCAAGCGGTTTTTATTATCAAGGACTTCTTACATCATGATAAAATCTTCATTCCCTTTGTCAGCCGCCCCATTCGACCCTGTTGCCCTAATTAAACCTAACCAACCAGCCCCGATATCCACCGTGCTTCGGCTTGATTCAATAATAGCTGGAATTATTTGCATAAATAGTATATTATAAATAGTAAAGGTTAAATGTTGGTTAAATAAAACATATTAATAACAAAATTACTTATTTTCGACGCCAAAATTGAGCGTGGAGAATTATCAGGATAATGGCTTTACGCCCTGTTTATACGATCGGGCAAATCTATTACAATACTGGCATGAAAGAGAATGTTTCACCAACAAAAGGAGGTCAAATCCCGGAACAGCAAGCAATATCCTTATAGTTTTGTTTTTTGGAAAAACGGAACTGTACGCCGCCAAGGTGCTACGGAGTGTAACCGGACTGCGAAAGTGGAAGGTAAGTATAAATGTTAAATTTAATAGTAGAACACAATGAAAAAGTTAGAAAGTTTATTTGAAGTAGATACTCTTAATGATGATATGATGAGCGAAATTTCCGGGGGCAAACAAGTACTGGTTTGGCATGCTGACTGTGTGGGTCAGGAGGGTGAATATGTGTCGAAAAGTATTTATGAGCGGTATACCTGGAATCTTTTTCGCGGCTGGGTTGCAACGGGAGAGATGACGGAATCTTACGATACGGCGTCAAATTGCTCGACGAACTAATCTGTTGATCGTTGGACCTGAGCAGAAGTTTTGCAGGAAAGGGCGTGAAGGCACGCCACATTCATCAGAATTCTTTGTTGCTATTTCTCTTGGAAATGTATTGATTAACGGATACTGAATTTCGATGGACAAAGTGCTAAGTCATTTTATCGCGTCTTCTTTCGCTGCAAAACTTCTGCTTTTCATAAATAGGATAGCTACTATGCATATACAATCATTGCTTTTAATGACCATGCTTTTGATGGGGTATTCTTCCTTTGCTCAGGATAGTATTTCCTTGTCTTTTTCTTCCGGAGAGTCGCTGTATTTAACCCCGGATAACAAAGAGGTGACATTTTTTTATGGGAATGAAAATTTTAGCATCGATAAGTTTATTCCAACTGAGAGTGATATCCTTATTTATAGTAAGTCAACGAATTCAATAAAATGTATATCAAGAGAAGACAATCTGGTTACTGATGAATACTGTATCTCGGATTTGTTTCATTCAAATACAAAGACCAATGTGCAAATAAAAAACCGCAGTGGTAAAGTTCAGCGGAAAACGATAGAAACGATACGGTTTAATGGCTGGTATATGCTGAATGACTCCGTGCTTTATGCCGGCATTTTTAAGTATAAAAAAGAGGATGTCGTTTTATTGATCAAGGTCAAAAATCATAAATTTATCGCGGAACCTGTTTCTGTATGTGCATTCCCGCTGATTTGCCGATTGGTTCAAACGATGCCGGATATTCTTTTTGGTCTCCGAAAAATTGTTTTTGCTCAAAAGTTCGAAGCTGTAAGTATGTATACGAATTCAGGAACGGGCGATCAGCGCCTGGATATTGTGGTGCTTAATGAAAGTCAAAATTCCTTCAAAATTGTTAAGTCCTTTTATAATCAGGCGGCGGTGAATAACCTGGATCTATTTCTTTTTTATGGTGGGAACAAGCTGTTTGTCAAACCATTGGATAGCGATTCCCTTTTTGTTTTGGATTCCTCGGGCCAGGAGATTAAGGCATTACCCCTGCAAGCTATCTGCGATAAGCAGGGGACTGCGCATTGGTCGGTGTATACCGATTATCGAACACAAGATGTTTATTTTGCCTCATTTATGCGTGATTTTAGTACTTATATGAAGTTATACAGGCTTAAGGACGGTTCGGTCAACTTAACGGACTCCTTTTCCGTGGTTTCTTTTTCGGTTCCTTACCGGGATCTTTGTATCTATAACGGTGAAATGTATTTAATGCTGGAGAATAAAAATCTCTTATCATTTGACGTTTATAAAATGCCCTTGGTGAAAAACGGCATTAGCGATACGGTCAGTATTCATTTTTTCGAACCACATTCAAAAGTTATAAAAAACACGTACGATAAAAGTTCAAACTTTTTCATGGGACCATCTTCAATGAAAGGGTCCGACTATAAAGTATATCGGGAGTCAAGCGTTACACGCTATTTCGAAAATTTTTCAAGGCTTCAAACCAAATATCCGCAATCGTCGCCCCTGGAGATTCTGACAAGCGTTGCAAGTACGATTAAGAGTAGTGATTTGCGCTATTTGTATGCCTGCCTTTTTGCATGGGAGGATCTGGATGAAAATATATTTCGTATGAGCGATGTTTCGCAGGAAAATAAAATATGGCTTCCAGATGAAATCACGGATAAATTGTTTTCGACAGTCACAACTATATTGTCCGACAAAGGAATAATTCCGAATGAGTTTGCAAACGAAAGATCATTTGAAATTTCAGATCCGGAATATATTTTCAATTTTATTAAAATACGAAAGAAGTGGTATCTGGCGAATTCGATCCTTAAAAAAGTCAACTAAATGGTTCTTTTTTTTACGACGCCGGAGGATTCAACGATCGATACTATTATCGCATGGTTAAACCATTTTAATTTTAGAAACTATCAAAAGGTTTTTCCTTTGGATATCGCGAAAGCAGAAATTTTAGCTCACATTGGTGATGAAAGTAAAAATTCAAAAATATTAGGTATTGATGTTTGTGATATTAAAGTTTGCTTCTTTTGGAAAGGGGGCGGTCAGGAAAAAAGTAGCGCCACGATTAATTCACTGGATAAGGCATTAAGCGATTTTTCAACAAAGGAATATGACGAAATAGAAACTTTTGTATTCAATCGAATAATCAATTCTTCAAAGTGGATTAATCACCCGAATTTTGCCAGGATCAGTAAGTTGGAGCAATTAATTTATGCACAGGAGGTGGGATTTATGGTGCCTGTATCAAGAATCATAAATCGTCAGTACAGTATACCGGACGGTTCTATAACAAAGACCGTTTCAGGCAATTTCTTCTATCAGGAGAAGGAGGGTATATTCAGGGATTTTACGACCCGGATTATTCGTAACGCGGCACCTGATTGTTTTATGCCCAGCTTCATCCAGGTGGAGGTCCCTAAGGCGTGCGAGATTAGGGTTTTGTATGCTTTTGGTGAAATCTTCTCCTTTTGTATTTCCGAAGCGGAGCCGGATATTGACTACCGTCGGAATCTTTATTCTTCGGGTGTCAAGTTTAGTTTGTGCATAATTCCTGTTTCACTAAAAAGAAAAATAAATCGATATATGCGTTTGCTTAAGCTGCAAATGGGGTCGCTGGATTTTATCAAGTCAATTTCGGGGGAATATTATTTCCTGGAAGTCAATCCTTCCGGGCAGTTCCGTAAACTCAGCGAAATGTTCAATCTGGCTATTGAAAAAGCAATCGCATTGAAAATTATGGAGATGCATCAGTGAGCAAACCGTTTCCACAATATATTCTGTTAGGCTGGTTTCTGAAAAGGGAGGATGGACCAACAATGAAATCCAGGTGCTTTAGCTATATAGCTGAGGATGGCCGTAAGTTCGTGCCTATCATCGATAGCTATAAGCCTATTTCAAAATTTATCAAGTTGTGAACGAACGATACTTTTTCTTTTCTGATTGTTTTATGATCAGAGGCTATAACCGAAGTAGCATTTGCGACCTACAAACGGGCCGGTACAAGTTAGTGCCAAACTCAATGTTCGATTTATTTCATTCTATGCGGAATTTTTCACAGGAAGAGTTACAGGTTAAGAACCCTGAATATGCTGCGGAAGTGGAACAATACTGTAAATTTTTAATTGATAATCGATTTGTGGCGCCCTCACTAAATAAGACAATAAAAATGCCTCTGCGCTTTGAAACGATGAATTCATTCAATAATGAAATTATTGATGTGAATGAAAAATTTCGAAGTGTATATCATTACTTGTTTAAGGAAATGAAAACGTTGCGGTGGCCGCATTTATCTCTCCGTTTTGGATATGAAACAACAAATGATGATTTCTTTAATATACTTGATTCCTTTTTGTATAAAGAACTTTTGTCGGTGGAAATAGTGCTAAAATATTCAGATAAACTTAATCTGGATAGTTTACAAAGCAGGCTGTTTAGCTTTTTCCCGGTCTCGTCTCTGTATGTTTTTGAGCATCCGGTCGAAATTATCAATAAGGATAGCCATGTATTTTTTCTTTGTGAGTCAATGAATGCCTATACTTGCGGAAATGTTCATCCGGCGTATTTCCGTCTTAATAACAAACTGTTTACCGAGTCTCAACACTTTAATACATGCTTAAATAAGAAGATATGCATAGACCGGCAGGGGAATTTGAAGAGCTGTCTGTATTTGGATGAAACGGCAGGTAAAATCTGCGATTTGAAGCAAGGTCGTTCTGTTGATTTAGCTGTTCTTAAGCGCTTATGGGGTATCCGAAAAGACGACATCGATGTTTGCAAAGATTGCGAATTCCGGTATATGTGTACCGATTGCCGCGCTTTTATCAAGGATCCTGAGAATATTTATTCTCAACCGGCAAAGTGTCCGTATAATCCATACATTGCAAAATGGGAGGGCGAAGATGCTTATATAACTGTTGAGCGATGGCGCGCTGAAAATCCCTTGTGGGAAAAGAAAGCAAAGCGAAAGCCCCTCGTCAAAAACCCACAGCCGGTGGAGTAGGGCAAGGATTCGTACGGATGTCAGCCGCCCCATTTGACCTGTGGCCCTTAATGAACCTAATCAACCAGCCCCGATATCCACCGTGCCTCGGCTTGATTCAATAATAACTTGAATTATTAGCATAAATAGTATATTATAAATAGTAAAGGTTAAATATTGGTTAAGTAAAATGTATTAATAACAAAATTACTTATTTTCGACGTCAAAATTGAGCGTGGAGCAATTATCAGGATAATGGCTTTACGCCCTTTTTAAACGATCGGGCAAATCTATTACAATACTGGCATGAAAGAGAATGTTTCACCAACAAAAGGAGGTCAAATCCCGGAACATCAAGCAATATCCTTATAGTTTTGTTTTTTGGAAAAACGGAACTGTACGCCGCCAGGGTGCTACGGAGTATAACCGGACTGCGAAAGTGGAAGGTGAAAAAGTAATTTGCTAACAAGATTAAAATGTATATTTTATGAAAAGGTTAGAAAAAATTAATAGTATTATTGATTACTCGTTAGTTTGCCAGAAAGGAAAAGCACTTGCTACCAGAAGCCTTTC
>CAZPDS010000118.1:0-5947 GCA_964585485.1 uncultured Bacteroidales bacterium | reverse complement strand
ACCTTTGTCATCACCTATACCTACACCGATGCCATTGGTTGCGTTAACTCAGCTACACAGAGCATCACTGTTAGCCCCATCCCAACGGTAAGTATAGTTCCGCAAGATGCCATCGTCTGCGCAGGAGAACCCATTACGCTGACGGCTTCAGGTGCCACCACCTACGCCTGGACGCCGGCACCGGATCTGAACACCACCAGCGGTGCCGCCGTTAACGCTGCGCCATTGTACACCACTACGTATGTGGTGACCGGAACGGCCAACGGCTGCAGTAACACCGCATCCACCATCGTTACGGTCAACCCGCTGCCGGTAATTACCTTCACCGCTACGCCCACCACGGGTTGCGAGCCACTCACGGTGAACTTCTCTTTTGTTCCGGGCGCTGAGGTAATGCCCGACTCCTGGACCTGGTCCTTCGGTGACAACAACGCCACATCAACACAGATGAATCCATCGTTTACCTACATTGAAAATGGTTCTTATGTGGTAACCCTTTCGGCTCAAAGCGTAGACGGATGTGACATCAGCGCGGTAACCACCATCACGGTACATCCGTTGCCCGTTGCAGATTTTACCGCACATCCGGAGGTCATCACTACCGACAATCCACAGGTGAACTTTGCCGACAACTCCACCAACGCCAGCATCTGGACATGGAACTTTGGCGACCCCGGATCCGAAAATCAGAATTACTCGGACAATCAGAATCCGATTCACAACTTCAACACAGCCGGCACGTACACCATCCAGTTGGCCGTGGCCAACCAGTATGGCTGCGTAGATACCACCTCACGCACGATTCTGGTTCGCGATCCCTTCGTATTCTGGATTCCCAACGCCTTTACACCCAACGGTGACCTGATCAACGATTTCTTCGGACCCTCCGGGACCGGCATCCTTGAAGAAACCTTTGTGATGCGCATCTTCGACCGCTGGGGAAAAGAGCTGTACTTCTCACGCGACATGAACGCCCCCTGGGACGGCACCGACATGTACAGCGGGAAAGCTCAAGCCGATGGTGTGTACACCTATCAGATCTACATCAAGGACGAAACGAACCTCGATCACGAATATGTAGGCTCGGTGACCTTGCTGAAATAGTTTTCTAAACAAAATCTAAAATAGGCTGTCTTCGGGCAGCCTTTTTTTTTCATCCACAGTGTAATGTTTATAACAAATTTGCATTACAAGTCAGGCTAAACAACCTTTTTAATAAAATTGACGTCTATATGTTATGATTCAAAAAAAAATGTTAAATTTATCGAATTTTAACGACTGAACCGCGTATACAAAACATAAATCATTAGTTTATAACACTTTTTATTACTCATAACTAGCGAAATATTTTTATATTTACCATTATCATAGTTTATTATCTAAACATATTTATTATGAATGCAGGTCGACTTACCCTCCTCTTTATGGTATATCTTTTCAGCCAGCTCCCGGCAATGGCACAGGGAAAGAACGTACAGGACACGGATAACGCTATGAATATGATTTCCGGCAGCCGAACGCCAAGCCCTCAGTTTGCATATGTATTTCTGGTAAAAGGCCTTTACTCAGCATCGGATGTGGAGCGGTTCAACGAGGAAGTATCTAAAAGTCCACTGATAAAAAGCATCTTTACCGACTTGCATGAAAACACCTGCAAACTGGAAGTCACCTCCAGCACCATTGAAGAGCCGCTAAGGGCACTGCTCTTCGCAGCGGGCCATACCATTGGCCGGTCCTTATCGATAGAATTGCTGGATGGACCCTTCATTAATTAATCGCCAACAATACAAAAAAAAATATGAGAAAAGTACACTCCCCTTTTTGGATGACGAAGTGCCTGCTTTCCTTCATGCTACTAATTTCAACGATCCTGCACCCTGCGTACCTCATTGCACAGGCCGATGAATGTACGTCGGCGACCCCAGTAACGGTGGGAACATCCTGCAATTTCACGACTTACACCAATGCGAGCGCCACCTATTCCAGCACCACGCCGCTCCCGGGCTGCGCCAGTTACGGAACGGCCTGTCTGGATGTATGGTTTCAGGTGACGGTACCCGCCGGCGGAGCACTTATTTTTGACACGCAGACAGGTGTCATAACCGATGGGGGCATGGCCATCTATTCCGGCACCTGCGGTTCATTGACGTTAATCGAGTGCGACGATGATGACAGCGGGAATGGAGCGATGCCCATGATCAGCAGAACAGGATTAACGGCTGGTTCTACGGTTTACATCCGATTCTGGGAATACGGCGGAGGCACATCCGGCACGTTTGGTCTTTGCGTGTATGAACCACAGCCCACCTGCACAGATGGTATCCAAAATCAGGGCGAAACCGGTGTCGATTGTGGGGGCCCCTGTCCGGCCTGCCCACCAGCGCTTACAAATGACGATTGTGCGGGGGCTATTTCGTTAACAGCGGGTAGTGCCTGTGTTTATAATCAGTATACGAATGTGGGCGCTTCTGCTTCCAGTGGTGCACCCGCTCCAGGATGTGCCAGTTATGTTGACGATGATGTTTGGTTTACTGTTATTGTCCCTGCCAGCGGTAGCTTAATTATCGATACACAAACGGGCGGTATCACGGACTGTGGGATGGCCATTTACACCGGCACGTGCGGAAGTCTAACCCTGCTCGAGTGCGATGATGATGATAGTGGTAACGGCGCCATGCCGATGATCAGCAGAACGGGATTAACCCCCGGCACAACGCTCTACATCCGCTTCTGGGAATACGGCGGTGATGTCAATGGCATCTTTGGTATCTGTGCATGGAGTCCGCCTCCGCCCCCGCCCTGCGCCACCAATCCCGTTGCCGGAAATTATTGCAGTACCGCGGTTCCAATTTGCAACCTAAACGGATATTGCGGCAATACCAGTGCAACGTACACCGCAACCGTCAGCCCCACTAATTCAACCGACGAAGATGACTCACCGCTGGGCGATGTTTTCTGTGGATCCATCGAAAACAATTCCTGGCTATCGTTCGTGGCCGATGCCACCTCGGCAACCCTAAACGTTTTTGTTAGCAACTGCACCAATGGCTGGGGCATTCAAATGGAGATTTATACATCAACCGACTGCTATAATTTCACCTCTTTATCCAATTGCTGGAACCCCGGCAGTCAGGTGAATGGAACTGTTACCGCAACGGGCCTCACGATTGGACAAACCTATTACCTGATGATTGATGGCAATGCCGGCGACGTCTGCGATTACGTCATTTCCGCCGCCTCTGGTGTCTGGACCCTGGACGCAGGAACGGACGTTTCTATCTGTGGAGGAAATAGCACCAACTTGAACGGCACAGGTGCCAACACATATTCATGGTCGCCGACCACAGGATTGTCAAATCCCAACATAGCGAACCCTGTTGCGTCACCCACTACCACCACCACCTATACACTAACCGGCACAGGCGGCAATCCGCTCTGTCCGGGCACAAACACCGACGCCGTTACCATTACCGTTGGCGGGATTACACCAACGGCCAACAGCAACAGTCCTATATGTGCCGGGGCAACACTGAACCTAAGTGCTACACCTGCGGCTGCAACGAGTTATTCCTGGTCTGGTCCGAATGGTTTTTCCAGCACCCAACAGAATCCAGTGATTGCCGCCGCCACACCAGCCGCATCCGGAACATATACCGTTACGGTAAACGCCGCCGGGTGCACCGGAACAGCAACAGTCACTGTTACGGTGAATGCCACAGCAACGGTTTCAGCCTCCAGCAACGGTCCGGTGTGCGCGGGAAGCAGTCTTAACTTGAGTTGCCTGCCAACCGGTGCTACAGCCTATGCCTGGAGCGGTCCAAACGCATTTACCAGTTCGCTGCAAAATCCGGCCATTGCTTCTGTTACTACCGCAGCCACCGGAACATACACCGTCAACGTAACCATTAGCGGCGGCTGTACAGGTTCCGCAACGGTAGCCGTTACAGTGAATCCAACGGATAATCCGGCCTTCAACTACACGCCCTCTACCCTTTGTGTCACCGGCACCGATACACCGGCTACGATCACCGGAGGCGCAACGGGAACCTTCTCCTCTTCGGCTGGACTGGTCTTCCTCAACACAAACACCGGCCTGATTGACGTGAGTGCCAGTACCACCGGCAACTACGTGGTAACCTTTACCACTAACGGTACCTGTCCGACCACCGCAAGCACACCGGTATCCATTATCAATGCCCCGAATGCCACCATAAACTACGGTGGCCCTTATTGTCTTTCGGGCACAGATCCTTTGCCCACCCTTGGTCCGGGAGCAAGTGCCGGCGTATTCAGCTCAACGGCCGGACTTTCAATAAACGCTTCCACCGGCTTAGTTGATCTTTCGGCCAGTACACCGGGCACATACACCATCACCAACTTTATCGCTGCCACGGCCGGTTGTGCCAGTGCCAGCGATGACGCCACCATCGTCATCAACCCAACACCAACGGTCACGGCTGAAGCGAATCAGACCTACTGCAACGGTGCGGCTGTGGCTCTTAATACAATCACCGGTCCGGTCACCGGAACCTCGTTTACCTGGAGCAATAGCAACACCGCTATTGGCCTTGTGGGAAGCGGCAATAGTGACGTTCCGCCCTTTACCGCCACCAATAACGGAAGCAATGCCATCACCGGCGTGATTTCCATTACCCCCAACGCCAACGGTTGTACAGGTCCGGTGGCAACCTACACCATCACCGTGAACCCTGCACCGACGGTAACAACGGAAGCCAATCAGACCTGGTGCAACGGCGCTGCGGTTCCATTGAACACAATTAGCAGCACGGTAAGCGGAACTTCCTTTTCATGGACCAACAGCAATACCGCTATTGGCCTGGCGGCGGGCAGCAACGGCAGTGTTCCGGCCTTCACGGCCACCAACAGCGGTGCAACGTCCATTACGGGCATTGTAAGCATTACACCCACCGCCAACACCTGCGTTGGGCCGGTGTCGACGTACACCATCACCGTGAGCCCCAGTCCGGAGGTTGTGGTTCCCGCCAGCATCACAATTTGTCCGGGAGCTACCGTGCCCCTGTCTGATTTCACCAGCACTACAGCCGGAACAAGTTTCGCATGGACGAACACCAACACCTCTATCGGGCTCGCGGCCTCCGGGAACAATGATATTCCTGCCTTTACTGCGGTAAATAACGGAAGCCTGCCGCAGGTAGCCACCATTAGTGTTACCCCTTCGGCCAACGGCTGTGATGGTTCGGCAGCATCGTTTACCATTACGGTGAACCCACTGCCCACCCTCACCTTCCCTGCTCTTAGTCCGCTCTGCGACGGCGTTCCCGCCATTACGCTGGGCGCGGCTACCCCTGCCGGTGGTACATACAGTGGCACCGGTGTCAGCGGCAACAACTTTGATCCGGCCATTAGCGGCACCGGCACCTTTGTCATCACCTATACCTACACCGATGCGATTGGTTGTGTCAACACCACATCCCAGAACATTAGCGTTAATCCCATCCCCACGGTGACGGTTTCACCGCAAAACGCCGTGGTTTGCGCAGCTGAGCCCGTTACCCTGACGGCTTCCGGCGCCACCACCTACACCTGGGCCCCGGCACCTGACCTGAACACAAACAATGGTGCTGCGGTCACCGCAGCTCCGCTGTATACCACAACCTACGTGGTGACAGGGACAGCCAACGGCTGCAGCAATTCGGCTTCCACCACGGTGACAGTGAACCCGCTGCCGGTAATTACCTTCACCGCTACGCCCACCACGGGTTGCGAGCCCCTCACGGTTGACTTCGACTTTGTGCCTTCTGCCGAGGTCATGCCCAACTCCTGGACATGGAACTTCGCCAGTCTTGGTTCATCAACACTGACGAATCCTACCTTTACTTTTACAGAAAATGGCGCGTACGTGGTTACCCTATCGGCCAAGAGCGCGGACGGCTGCAACATCAGCGCGGTCACCACCATTACTGTA
>CAZPDS010000117.1:0-5984 GCA_964585485.1 uncultured Bacteroidales bacterium | reverse complement strand
ACCCTGAGCAATAGCCCTGTCGATGCGGTCAATTGCTACGTCCATATCTTTCATCAGAAAAGGATCGTGCAGGTGTTCCAATTGTGGCCGGAAAAAATCCCGTGCGGCTTCATAGCTGGTAATATTGCGCTGAACGAGCAAATTGGCGACGTTAGCGTCGACATTTAACGCCCGGACAAGGGTCGCGATCTGGTCCGCATTCCCCCGTTCCTTTATCACCCAGCGCTTTTTCATACTTTCTTGATTAGCCTGTAAAATTAGTGATTTTAGCCAAGCCGGCTACATTTATTTTCACAAAAACAAGGAAGGGCCGGTAGTGCCTATTACTCGTCGCCTTTTTGAAAGTGTTCGAGGGCCACTTTTTCAAACTCATCGGGAGAGCAGGCCCCAGCCAGGGTAAAGCTTCCAATACGAGTGCGGCATAAAGCCGAAAGGTGGGCCCCGCAGCCAAGCAAATCACCAAAATCACGGGCCATGGAGCGAATGTAGGTTCCCTTGCTGCAAACAATGCGGAAATCTACGGCCGGTGGCTCCAGTCGCGTAGACACCTCCACTTCGCGGGCTTCCATTTTCACCTCCTGGCCACCCCGGGCCAGACGATAAGCCCGGGTACCGTCAATCTGCCGGGCCGAGTATACCGGAGGAATCTGCGGATACACCCCGGTGAGCTTCCGTGCAGCTTCTTCGGCCATCGGCCGACTTACCCGGGTATAATCTCCGGAGGCCACCACCTCTGTCTCCAAATCAAAAGAGGGCGTGGTGGATCCCAACATAAAGGTTCCGGTGTACTCCTTTTCCTGTCCCTGAAACTCGTCGATGCGCTTAGTGAATTTCCCGGTGCAAATGATCAGCAGACCCGTGGCCAGGGGATCGAGGGTACCGGCGTGCCCGGTTTTCACATTCCCCAGCTTCAGTCGGTACTTCAGCACCGACCGAACTTTGTTCACCACATCAAAACTGGTCCAGCGATAAGGTTTATTGATGAGAATAACCTCGCCTTCCCGGAAATCATTATACATCATTACACAATTTGGAGGTTATACCCACAGGCCAGCAGTATCAGAATAACCAGGCCCAGCGCGATGCGGTAGTAGCCAAAGACTTTGAATCCGTAGCGGGTCAAAAAACTTATGAATCCTTTAATGGCCAGCATGGCCACAACGAAGGCCACCACGTTTCCCGTAAGGAGCAGCCACAAATTGTTCGTATTAAGGCTTTGGTCCGGATTAAAAAAAACCACTTCGTAGGAAGAGAGTAGCTTCCAGCCGGTAGCAGCCAGCATGGTAGGCACGGCCAGAAAAAAGGAAAATTCAGCGGCTTTTTTGCGCGTAAGCTTCTGCGCCATTCCACCAATAATGGTGGCAGCCGAACGGGAAACCCCCGGAATCATGGCAATGCACTGGAAGAGACCAATAATAAAAGCGTTCTTATAGGACGGCTCCCGCTCCTCATCGTGGGATTTATTGAACCAGCGATCCACAAATAAGAGTACAACGCCGCCCGCCAGCAGGGCTGCGGCCACCACCCAGACCCGCTCCAGCATCTGATCTATCACATCGCTCAGAAGAAAGCCGAAGACAGCGGCCGGAATAAAGGCTATAAAAAGTTTGTAGTAGAATTTCATGGTCTGGAAGAATTGCTTCCAGTAGAGCACGAGCACCGACAGTATGGCGCCAAATTGAATGTTAATCACAAACAATTTGACAAATTCGTCCGATTTAAGTCCCAGCAGGGATTGCGTAATAATCATGTGCCCCGTGGACGACACCGGAAGAAATTCCGTGATGCCTTCCACGATGGCGATGATGATGGCCTGTAGAAACGACATGGGCTATTTGGCGGGCTTTTTCAAAATCGCGACGATCTCCACGGCAAAACCCAGGAGTACAAGGATGGGCGCTACCGTAAGGCGCTGTGTGCTAAAAATGGCTTCGTTAAAAACCTTGGGATCTTCGCTTCCACCGCCGATCATGAGGATAAATCCGATGGACATCACCACCAGACCGGCAATCATAAGGAGGTAGTTGATTTTTCCGAAAGCAAAATCCAGTTTGGCCGGAGTGGCCGAGGCTTTGGGCTTGTAACCAGTGCCGGTTGCAGGTTTTGAAACTGACTGCGGAGCCTGCTCGATCGTCTTTTTTTCGGAAAGCTGTTGCTTTTTTAAGGCCGGAACCGGTTTTTTCTTTGTTGCCATATAGTGTCTATTCTAGATTACGGGAAAACATGCCCTGCAAAAGTAAATAATTTTCCAACATGATGAACCTGAGCGGTGGGTTGACAGGATGGCCCGACTTTCGGATCAGTACTGAAAATATAAATCGTCCATCCGGGCTTTCAGGAAACGCCGCACGGCAAAGAAAGCCGAAAGCCAGGTGAGCAACACGCCGGTTACAATCACAAATAAAAAGAGGAAGGCAAACAGATCGGCCGACTGCAGGCTGACAATTTCCGGAATCTCGCGCCGGGCCAGATAAATCACGCCCACCAGCATACCGTTGGCCAGAATAGCGGCTATCAGTCCGTGCACAACCTCTGTACGGATAAAGGGCCGGCGTATAAAGCCACCCGTAGCGCCCACCAACTGCATGGATTTTATCAAAAAGCGCTTGCTGTAAACGGAAAGTCGGATGGTGTTGTTGATCAGGGCCACGGCGATGAGAATGAGCAGCAGACTAAAGGCAAGGATCACCAGGGAGATCTTTCGCACATTGTCATTCACCAGTTCCACCAGGCTCTTCTGGTACGACACTTCTTTCACCTGTTCGTTACCCATCAGGTCTTTCTCGATGGCATCAAATTGTTCCGGGTTCGCGTATTCTGCTTTCAGGTGCACTTCGATGGTTGTGTGCAGTGGATTGTATCCAATAAACTGAACGAAGTCTTCACCCAATTCTGCCTGAAAAATTTCCGCGGCTTTATCTTCGCTGATGAATTCAGTGGTTTTCACGTATGGCAAGGCGTCGAGTTTTTTCTGAAGCCGGAGTACATCGGCTTCGTTCACGTCCTTATTCATGATCACGGAAAAGCCAATGTTTTCCATGACGTAATCGGATAACTTTTTAGTATGCAGCACCAGCAATCCCACCACACCAATGCTAAACAGCACCAGGGTAATGCTAACGATGGTTGTCAGGTAGGAACTTTTCAGCCGGTGGCTGTCGTATTGTTCGTGTTTGTGCGCCATAGGTGTAACCGAACGGCAAAAATAATCATTTCCGCACGAACGGCAGATAATTTAACGAAAAGGCCGACCGATGGGCGGGGTACGAAGGGCTACTTCAACACCACAATGTAACTGCCCAGGATGCGTATCCGGCCCTGCAGGCTCATTTTAATATCCGAGAAGATGATTTTGTTACCCGGTGCAGCGGCTTTCACCTGTTTCAGTGCCTCTTCGTTCATGCGCGATCCATTCACATGCACCGTAGGGCCGTCCGGATTGTCGGGGAAGATCACATCATAGCTCACCACCAGCGGAGCCTGAAGCTGCAGCGGGAAACTTTCGGGATACTTCATCATGAGCACCGGGGTAGAAATCAGCACGCCTTTCAGCATCGGGGTTTCGTCCTCCTTTAATACCGTGCCTCCCAGCAACAGCAAGGGTTCAGGTCCGGGGATAACCTTAAAAAACACCTGGCCCAGATGTACCGTATCTGTTCCTTTTAAGGAGAACAGGTGAAGATCAGCTTGCCTGGCGCCTTCCGCCGGACACACGGTAAAATGAATATCGTCCTTCTTTACCACGGTGGCGGTGGCACAGTTGATCTGCATATTTTCTGTAAGCTGACCTGGTACAGCCACTGAGATTGGGTTGTCGATGCCGGCGTACAGCACATTCATGATATCAGACGCCACCACCGGGCGCGGTTGCGCATAAGCAAGGGACGTGATCCCTGCAAGCAGTGAAATGAGAACAAAGAACCTTTTCATATGAATGATGTATTTTTTTGGCTAAGATAGTATATTTTTTGAACATCAGGGCTTCCGATAAAAAGCCCAGGCCGTGGGGTGCTCTCACGAAAAGAATACTTAATTTTGCAGGTTTGCGATGTACCCGTAACGGGTTCGCTTTTCAACGAAAGCTAAACAGAAAAATTTTTGCGATGGATTATAATTTTAATGAAATTGAAGCGAAATGGCGCCGCTACTGGAGCGAGCACCAAATTTATAAAACCAGCGAAGATACAACGATACCTAAGTTCTACGTGTTGGACATGTTTCCCTACCCTTCGGGGGCGGGTCTGCACGTGGGCCATCCACTGGGGTATATCGCGTCCGACATTTACTCACGTTACAAGAAGCTAAAAGGCTTTAACGTTTTGCACCCCATGGGTTACGATGCCTTTGGTTTACCGGCGGAACAGTATGCCATACAGACAGGTCAGCACCCGGCCCTAACCACGGAAACCAACATCCGGCGTTACCGCGAGCAACTTGACTTGTTGGGCTTTTCGTACGACTGGGACCGGGAGGTTCGCACCTGCGATCCGGCCTACTACAAATGGACGCAGTGGGTTTTCATCCGCTTGTTTCACAGTTGGTACAACCACAAAACCGACAAGGCGGAAGCCCTTGAAACACTCATAGCAGCGTTTGAAACAAACGGCAGTGAGGGCATTCATGCGGCCGCCGGGGTTCATAAATCGTTTTCTGCAGCCGAATGGAAGGCCTTTAGTGAAAAAGAACAGCAGTCGCTGCTGATGAACTACCGCCTGGCCTACCTGGCCGACACCAGCGTGAACTGGTGCCCAGCCCTGGGCACAGTGCTGGCGAATGATGAAGTAAGCGAAGGGTACTCTGTACGTGGGGGGCACCCTGTGGAGCGCAAGCTGATGAAGCAATGGCTGCTCCGCATCACGGCCTACGCTGACCGCTTGCTGAAGGACCTGGATACCCTTGATTGGTCGGAGCCTCTGAAAGAAATTCAGCGCAACTGGATCGGCCGCTCCGAAGGCGCTTCCATAAATTTCAAGGTTAAAAACAGTGACCTTACCATCCATGTTTTCACCACCCGCCCCGACACCATTTTCGGTGTAAGCTATATGACCCTGGCTCCCGAACATGACTATGTACAGCGTATCACCACAGCAGAACAAAAAGCCGCGGTAGAAGCTTACGTACAGGAGGCCAAAAACCGCACTGAACGGGAGCGTCAGACCGAAGTAAACCGCATCACCGGGGTCTTCACGGGGGCCTATGCCATACATCCGTTTACCGGCGAGGACGTTCCGGTATGGGTGGGCGACTACGTACTGGCGGGTTACGGCAGTGGTGCTGTAATGGCCGTTCCGGCACACGACAGCCGGGATTACGCTTTCGCGAAACACTTCGGGCTGCCCGTAAAGGAAGTCGTTTCCGGTGGTGACATCAGTGTAGCCTCATACGACGAGAAAGAAGGCACCCTGGTGAACTCGGATTTTCTGAACGGCCTTCCGGTAAAAGAAGCGATGCAGAAAGTAATCAGCGAGGTGGAAGCCCGCGGATTAGGTGAGCGCAAAATCAACTTTCGCCTGCGGGATGCCATCTTTAGCCGGCAACGCTACTGGGGCGAACCTTTCCCCGTGTATTACCGTGATGGTATGCCCTACACCCTCGACGAAAAAGACTTGCCGCTGGAGCTCCCGGAAGTGGACGCGTATCTGCCCACCGAAAGCGGGGAACCGCCGCTGGCACGGGCTAAGAATTGGGTCACCCCCGAAGGCTATCCCCTCGAAACCAACACCATGCCCGGTTTTGCAGGAAGTAGCGGCTATTACCTGCGCTACATGGATCCTGCCAACACCAACGCCTACTTTAGCAAGGAAGCCAACGCCTACTGGGAAAACGTGGACCTGTACATCGGCGGTGCCGAACACGCTACGGGCCACCTCATCTATTCCCGCTTCTGGAACAAGTTCCTCTTTGACCTCGGCCTTGCGTGCCAGCAGGAACCTTTCAAAAAGCTCATTAACCAGGGCATGATCCAGGGCCGCTCCAGCATTATA
>CAZPDS010000116.1:0-6161 GCA_964585485.1 uncultured Bacteroidales bacterium | reverse complement strand
TTATCAAATATATATGAAAAGTTATCAACAATAAAACGTTGATTATCAATAAAAAAGAGAGGCTGTCCTTTTGAGACAGCCTCTTTTTTTCTTTGGTACGAACGTATTACTGGTTCACAAAGTCCGTCTTGATGTTGATGTAGCCCGGGTAGGCAACACTGGTGCCGCCTACGTTGATATAAGGTTTGGCTTTCAGGGTAAGTTTGGTCGGCTTGCCACTGGCATCCGACATGCCCAGCACCAGGTTTGAAAGGCTGGTCAGCGATTCTCCGCTAAAGAGCTTTTTAAGATCGGTGTTGATGCTTAACGGAATTACACTGACGCCGCCGTTGGCCGGTACATCAATCCGCTGATTGGTGCTGCCGGTGGCAATTTGCGTCTGGTCTACCAGTATCATATAGTCGAGCTTCGTGAGTGATGCGGCAATGGCATTCGGGTTGCGGATTTCAGTGTTCAGAATGAAGTTTACCGGAAGGCTTCCCTGCGTAAAAGCAGCCGTGATTTTCGCAATGTCAACAAGGCCGATACTGGACCATGAATCGATGGATTGCACGTTAACGCCTGCCAGCGAGAGGTTTTTCACATCTTTCAGGCGGAAGTCGCATTTGGCTAGCTGCGCTGCTTGTTGCACTTGCTGCAGCACTTCCGTACAGGCGCTCATCGTCGTGATGGCGATGGCGGTTACGAGAACAATAAGGGTTTTTTTCATGATCATTTTATTTTACTGTTTACGATGTTCAGGATTTCGGCCTCCGCTGCTTCGGCTTGTTTGGCAAGGGCTTCGGCACGGTTCAGGATATCATCGGCAAAGGCTTTGTCGGTGAGGCCGGATGCGTTGATCTTTACATTCAGGTATGCCCCCAGTACGCCCGAGCGTGCGGCCAGCGCGCCAACGCCGGCGTCGGTTACCGAATTCGGATTTCCGGTTTCGGCCATGGCCTTCACGATTTCAAAGGCGGCATAACATTTCTGCATGGTGCGGAAGGGGACTTCCGTGGCGTATTTGGTGGCTTCCTGGATCGCGGCGGTACGCGCGGCCTTTTCGGCATCGCTGCCTTTTGGCAGGCCAAAAGCATCCATGATCTTGTTGAAGGCGTTGGTGTCTTCATCCACCAGCATCAGTAATTCGTCCTTCAACGCCTGGCCCTTTTCAGCCCAGTCGGAAAACTCTTTCCAGCGCTCATCCCAGCCGGGTTTGTGCGACGACAGGTTGGCGACCATGGTGGCTAACGAGGCGGCCAGCGCACCCATGTAGGCGGAGATGGATCCACCGCCGGGGGCGGGACTTTCAGAGGCCGTTTCATCAGCAAAGCCTTTGCAGCTCAGATCGATCAGGCGTTTCGGCGCATTGTCATTAAGGACATATTCAATAATTTTTTCCTGCGGATTGAAGGGTTTCAGGTCATCGAGACCCAGCGATTTCACCGCAATCTTAATGAGTTCTTCCTCCGAAACCCCCAGCGAACGCTGTTGTTTTGCCAAAAAGTGCTTGCCGGCGTCCAGCAGGGCCTTCTTGGGAATGAGGCCCACCAGTTCCGAACCTGTCACGCGCAGACCGCGCTCCTGGGCTTTCTTGCAGGCTTCCTCAAAAGCCTCGTGCACGGACGTAATGCTGATGTTGGTAAGATTAATCGATACCTGCGCAATCCCGTATTCTTCGATAAACCAACCAATGGCTTTACACGCCTTCAGGCTGCCGGGTATCATAATGTTGTTGCCGTTTTCGTCTTTCTTGATTTTCCCGGTAACGGGATTGCCTTCGCGCAGGGGACGGCCTTTCTCGCGGATGTCAAACGCTACGGCATTGGCACGGCGGGTGGAGGTGGTGTTGAGGTTCACGTTGTAGGCCACCAGGAAATCGCGGGCGCCCACGGCAGTAGCACCGGCGCCGGCGTTAAAGGTGGCGGGACCGAAATCGGGTTTCATGGCCGGGTCCTGCAACTTCTTGGGCAGACCTTCATACTCGCCGGCGCGGCAGAACGCCAGGTTGCGGCGTTCGGGAACAAAGGCAGCGTTTTCGTAGCAGTAAATGGGAATATTCAGTTCATTGCCCACGCGTTCGGCCAGCATACGCGCATACTTCACGGTTTCTTCCATGCTGATGTTGGCGATGGGAACAAAGGGGCAAACGTCGGTAGCGCCCATGCGGGGATGTGCGCCTTTGTGCTTGCGCATGTCGATCAGTTCGGCGGCTTTCTTAATAGCCTGAAAGGCCGCTTCCACCGCAGCTTCCGGCGTTCCTACAAAGGTTACCACCGTACGATTGGTGGCTTTGCCCGGGTCTACTTCAAGGAGCTTGACGCCTTCTACGGCCTCAATCTGGTCGGTGATCTGTTTAAGGATCCCCATATCGTTCCCTTCGCTGAAGTTGGGAACGCATTCGATAAGTTGTTTCATTGAACGCTAAATGGTTTTAGTTTAGGGCACGAAATTACACAAAGACAAGTAGCCTGACAAATAAATGAGGGATTATTCCTTTTTCTGCCGCCTCCTTCAATCGTTTTATTCAATGCGTTGCTAGCCATTCCGAACGCAGCGGGGCGCAGTGAGGAATCTCTTACCGCTTCCTGCGCCGTAGGCGCTCACTTTGGTTAAAAACGATGATCCCCGCAGAATTTCCGGCGCACGATGAATATAATTTACCTGCAGGGCGCAGGCATGCGCCGGAAGGCAGGATGCTATCGACCTCTATCCCCGGCCCTTTCTCCCACGGGGGAAAGGGCCGGGGATAGAGGTGGGGAGTGCCGGAAGACAGGAAGAATCTAATATAGCTAATTATTAATTGTTAATTTTTAATTCCCCTGGAAGGGCCTGGGATAGGGGCTGATAGTGCCGAAGGGCAGAACGCTCCGCTTATACCTCCATCCCGTTCAATACCACCCGTTCCACCTTGTTGCTGCCGTAAGCATACGGCATAAAGGCCAGGTTGGGGATGGGCGTGGTGATGATCAGGTTGGCAATCTTGCCGCGGCTGATGCTCCCCAACTCATGGCTGACGCCCATGGCATAGGCGCCGTTGAGCGTGGTGGCACACAGCGATTCTTCCGCTACCATTTTGTACTTGATGCAGCCCATGCTCAAAATCAGCTGCATATTGCCCGAAGGGGAGGAGCCGGGATTGAAGTCGCTGGCCAGCGCCAGCGGCAGTCCCGCATCAATCATCCGGCGAGCCGGGGCATACGGCATACCCAGGAAAAAGGCCGCGCCTGGAAGCAGCGTCGGCATGGTTTCCGAACCCAGCAGGCTTTGGATTTCCTCTTCACCCGTGTACTCCAGATGGTCCACCGAAAGGGCATTGTATTTTACACCGGTCTGAATACCCCCGCTGTAGTCGAGTTCATTGGCGTGAATCTTCGGGCGTAGCCCGTATTTCAAACCGGCCATCAGCAGGCGCTCCGTGTCTTCAACGGTAAAAAATCCTTTATCACAGAACACGTCAATATAATCTGCCAGCTCTTCCGCAGCAACCTGCGGAATCATCTCGTTGATGATGAGATCTACATATTCACTTTGTTTTCCGCGGTATTCCAGCGGAACCGCATGCGCACCCAAAAAAGTTGCCTTTATGGTCAGGGGACTGTAATCCTTTAAACGACGGATCACCCGCAGCATCTTCAGCTCATCCTCCGTGCTGAGTCCGTAACCGCTCTTGATCTCCACCGCCCCTGTACCCAGCCGCATGATCTCGTGCAGGCGCCGCAGCGCGGCTTCGGTCAACTCTTCTTCGCTGGCCTCGTGTAAGCGTCTAGCCGAATTTAATATCCCACCACCGCGCTTTGCAATCTCTTCATAGGAGAGCCCGCGGATCTTGTCGATGTACTCAATCTCACGACTGCCGGCGTACACCAGGTGCGTGTGTGCATCGCAAAATGAGGGCAGTACCAGACGGCCCGTGGCATCAATGGTTTCGGCCGCATCTTCCGGACAGCTATCCATTCGCCCGTAATCCGCAATCAGGTTGCCCTTGATCAGAACCCAGGCATCCGATATCATCCGGGCCTGTGCCATATCTTTCCCGCAAAGGCGCTCCACACCCTCACTATCCGTCATGTGCAGTTCAGCAATATTTTTAATGAGTAAGCTCATATTCGTATTTTTTTTGACTTTTTGTGGAGCGAATGTACACATTTTCCGCTAATACCGCCCTGCGGCGATGACGCACAGAAGTGCCGTTAAATCTGAGGATCGGAGCGTTGCCTGCCGGCGAAGCCCTTGCGAATGAGACGATTCACTGTTAAGGATTGGTTAAGCCCTAAGGGTCTGGCTTGGGGGGAGTTTGGTGTTTGACGGATTTTCCTTAGATTTGTGGAAACAATTAACCGAAGATTTATGAAGTTCATCCGTTTTACGCTGCTCGTTGGAATAATTTTATCGATGACCGTCCGCGTGACGGCAACGCCTGTTAACCCTGACCAGGCCCGTCAGGCGGCCAACGCCTTTTTCCTGGAAAGGATCAACCAATACGAAACCCTCGCGGCCAAGGATCTTAGTATCTCCACGGAACGGGAAGTCCGGAAAAACGGTGTCTTGCTGTATTATGTCTTTAACTTCAGCCGCGGTGGCTGGACGCTGATTTCCGGCGACGACCGGGCGATTCCGGTGATTGCCTATGGCTTTTCCGGAACCTACGATGATAAAAGCACCTCCTGCTGCCAGGCCTACTGGATGCGCAAAGTAGAGGACCACCTCTTTACCGCGCTGGCCGAAAACAGAGGCGCCTACGAGCCCGCGCTGACCCAGTGGAATGATCTGCTGAGCCGCGATCTGAATGCTATTCAGCCCTGCAAAGCCAAGGATGTTCAACCCCTTCTGCTGTCAACCTGGGATCAGGGACGCTATTACAATGCGCTTTGCCCGGCTGCCTCCGATGGCCCTGACGGACATGCGGTGGTGGGTTGTGTGGCGACGTCCATGAGCCAGGTGATGTATTATTACCGATGGCCTGCACAGGGATTAGGAACCCACGATGGTATCAACTACGCTAATTATTATTATCGCTGGAATGAAATGCAAAATAGCCTGAGTGCCTACAACCAGGGCGTAGCAGAACTTTGTTTCCACGCCGGATGGGCGGTGGATATGAGTTACAGCGGTACCGGCAGCGGAGCGCAGACTTCCGACATCCCCGGGGCGGCGGAATCCCACTTCCGGTATAGCACCGATTGTGAAAGCAAGAACAAAATAATGTATACCACCACGCAGTGGGCCGATCTCCTCATCAGCAACCTGGATGCGAAACATCCGTTGGTTTACTCGGGTACCGATCCGGATGCTTATGGCCACGCCTGGAACTGCGATGGCTATCAGGGCAGCGATTACTTCCACATGAACTGGGGCTGGAGCGGCGCCTACAACGGATATTATTATCTCAATAACCTCACCGCCGGCGGCTCTACCTTTAGCGATTGGCATCAGGCCATCGTGAATTTTTATCCGCCCGCAGCCTCCTATCCCTCCGGATGCACCGGCAGCACTACGGTTCCTTATTCCCGTGGTTCTATCGTCGACGGCAGCGGCCCCGCTGATTATGCGAACAATGCGTCCTGTCAGTGGCTGATTGATCCCACGGAAGTGATCGCCAAAATTTCCATCGATTTTTATGCACTCAACACAGAAGCAAGCAACGATGTGGTTACAATTTACGACGGAGACAATACCTCAGCCCCGGTACTGGGAACTTTTTCAGGAAGCACCCTGCCAGCCTCACTCATGACTACCGGCGATAAGGCCCTCGTTGTCTTTACCAGCAATAGCAGCAGTACCGCCCCCGGCTGGTACCTGGAATATCGCTCCTACTATCCGGTCTATTGCAGCGGCATTACCAATCTTAATACTCCCACCGGCACTATTTCCGATGGTAGTGGAACCAACGACTATTCATACAATCATTTGTGCCGCTGGGTGATTGCCACCCCCAATGCAACCGGCTATACGATTGATTTTACGGAATTCTCACTGGCTGCCGACGATTTCGTGATGATCTATGATTATCCCGCTGGCAATGTGATTGGAACCTATACCGGAGCCACGCTGCCCGCTCAGGTGGTCGTCAACAGCACCCAGGCCCTCGTCTTTTTCAAGTCCGACGGTGTAAATAATGCCCCCGGGTTTTCATTGAATTATACAGCACTGATGTCGGGCCTGGCCGAAAATCCCGAGCT
>CAZPDS010000115.1:0-6179 GCA_964585485.1 uncultured Bacteroidales bacterium | reverse complement strand
GTAACACCTTTTTTTAAACCTACCGTTTCAATCGTGGAATCAGCCAACCAGAAAAACACTTCCCCGGGTGTCGCAATGTAAAATGCGGTAAAACAAAAAACGGTCAGGATCAGACCCAGCGAGGCCAGGGATCGTTTCCAATCGCGCATCAAAACCGACATCAATAGAAAGGCCGCGAGTACCGCGATCATCGTTCCCCGGCTCATGGCCATCACCACACAAAACATCAGGATTGCCATGAAAACAAAATACAGCCAACGATGGCGGGTCAAAAACTTATAATAAAAATACAGGAATGCCACAGCCATAAAGGTCGAAAAGACAACTGGCGACCAGAAAACCGAGGTCATGCGCACCACGAAGTAGGTCGCAACTTCGGTTTGATTCAGTTGTATCATATGAATCATCGCGTTGAAAAAGAGAAAGTAAAGAACAATGCCGGCTACACCTAGCACCAAAAACCAATATGCCGCCATGCGAAGTGATTTTGAAATCACCGCCGCATGTGCAAAACGAAACACCAGGTAGAACATCATCGGGTACCATGTCATCCGAAAAGCGTAGAGTGAAAGTACCAGGTTTTGCGCAATGATAAAGCCGATCAAAACATTGGTGAGCCAAAAAACCGCCAGCACATAATCGATAAAACAGAGCCGGAGCTCTGTCTTGCTTTTAATCCACCCCCAAAGCGTAATTCCGAGAATCAAAGCGGCAAACAGATCCGGCAGCCCCGCAAAAACATATTGTCCAAAACCCGAGGCCGCATGATTACCGAATGTCAACAGGCGTACTGTCGGATAGCAACTCAGGAAAATAAGGAAGCACAGGAGAATGATGTGCAGATTTTTCTTTTTGAACATGAGCCGTCGCATTTATCGGAACAAAGGTATTATTATTCCTTCAATGAAGTTGATGTACCGCAGCGATACAACCAGATCAAAATAAATGTGGTGTAAATACACATTGTGAATGACAACAGCATCAGCGTAAAGCGGATTTCGCCCAGCAAGCAGCCACCAATGACCATTGCGGCCACTAGCAATAGGTTGCCAATAAACGTGAAGGACAACATTGTTTTGATTTTTCCGACCACCATGGGAACCTGAGACACCGGAGCGCGGACAAAATCGAGGCAAAACCAGGGAGCCAGCCAACGGGCATACGCACCGGCATCGCGCCATTCTTCCCCGAATACAAAGGCAAACAGCGAGGGTCCTGCCAGCAACAGCACCAACAGCACCGGTAAAATTATGAGGGCAGAGGCCAGCATGGTTTTCCGGATCAGCGGCCGCAAATCCCCGCCGCTGCGATGAATTTCAGATGCTTTCTGGTAAAAGACCTGTGCCAGGGAGGATCCGATGAAGTTCATCGGAGCCATTAAAATCCGGTAAGCAAAGGAATACAAACCGGTAATCACACTGGAGAAAAAAGCAAAGATCAGATAGATTACCCCATTCATCTGAAACATGTCGATCAGCGCCTGTGGTCCGTTTGCTATCGGAAAATCACGGTATTTGCGGGCTGACGCTGTGCGTTCCGCTCGTCCAACCTGCCGTAGCAACGGCCCGTATCCGGCAATGCCCGCCAGAACTAAAAAAGCAGCTAAACAAAGAAGTCCGATCAGATTGCTGATGAAAATACCGGCCGCAGCCCATCCCAAAAAACCCGTCAGCAACATAATCACATTGAGTGTCACCGACTGAACCACGCGGGCTGTGGCAACTTTTGTAAAGGCTCTGCGTCTGACATACCAATTCGTGAACACCTGGGTCACCCCATTCATCACGACAAACAGCGGCAATAGCAGAAACCACATCCGGAGTTGCGGGCGCAGGTTTACGTGATCCCACAGCAGGAACTCCGCAAGAATAGCTAATACAAGGAGTCCCAAAAAGAAAAATAATGTGATCCGAAGCGCAAGGCTCATAATGCCGGCGGCTTCGGTGTCGGACTTTGGCAGTACAATGGCCCCTTCATAGCGACCGGCCGTGACCACCGCAAAGGCGCCCACGACGGAGGCAAAGATGGCAAATAAACCAAAATCGTCCGGTGTAAACAGCCGGGAAAAGACCGGCGACAAAAGGATCGGAATCGCCTGTGCGATGGACGTCCCCGTAATCAGGGTCAGTACATTCTTCGCAAAATCCGACTTCGTTACCAAATGCATCATCAAATTATTTTAGGAGCAGTGCATTCAGCACTTTCAGCACCTGTTCCCCGGTACCTATGCTATAGCCGGCATTCAGGTATACCACCTCCCCTTTCCCGTTTACAACGGCAATGACCGGAAGGTTCCCCGCGAGGCTTTTGCCGCTGGCTGTCTCCAGTGCTTTCAGGTGCACAGAACCTTTGTCAAGACCGTAGGATGTTTTCTGCGGCATGCCCTTGTATTTATTGATATCAAAGGCGGTCTGTGTTTTTTCATTCAGCAGCATCAACAACGGCAGCGCTGTTTTATCATAGCTTTCTTTCAACTGGAGAATTTCAGCAATTACATGGCGTGTCGGCTCCTTGTCAGGTTCCATCCACATCACCAGTTGCGCCTTCTTGTCGCGCGGCACCAGCCGCATGGCATCCTTATCCCCGTTCACCGCTTCGGCGGTCATGCCCGGATCCAATACAGCCAGCACTTTGTGTTCGACGGGATTGTGGCGGAGGCGGATAACAACTTCCTGCACAGCATTGGCCGCAAGGTCGAAAAACTCCATGCGCGAAAGCACCGAACCATCGTGACGACGGCTGCCGGTCATCAGCATATAGCGACCCGCTTCGAGCTGCAGTTCAGCCGGTAAGGTTTCCACTTCCGGCGATCCTTCATAATCCAGGGTATGAAACTTCCCATCGCGGAAAATCTGCAGTGTATAATGCGTATAATAAACCGGTTTAAAGTTGGGATCATCCGATCCGTTGATAAGCCGCACCGTTCCCCGTGGCGCACTTGTCAGCTGCGGCTTTTCAAAATATACATCCGTCCAGACACCCTGGCTCAGGTACTGCGGTTTCTGGGTCGCCATCTCGATGCGCGCCGGAAATCCATAGGTGCGACACAGCGCAACAAAGACAAGATCGCGCGAGTGCGGATTGGCAACGCGCAGACCGAAGGTCCCGGCAGGTGTCATGGCTACATTATAATAATTGGCCACACGGTTCACCGTGATGTTGGTATTGATCCACTGCACAAGATCGTTGACGCTCTTAGCTCGGGCCCAGTCGGCCCCAAGCGCGGACTGAATATCCCTGCGGTACGGCCGTATCAACTCCAGGGCAATCCGGGGATTCATTACATAGAGAATAAAATCATTGAAGGAAATATCCGTGCCTTGCTGACGCAGCTTTGCCCCTTCCTGCAAATGTTCCAGCAGGTATTCGGCCGGCACATCCCGCAGGTCCTTTTCAGCCAACGCATACAACATCGGCATCGCAAATGCCTTGGTAACGGGGGTAACCGAACGCAGCACCCGTTCAATTTGTCGCCAGTTGCCTTCACTTTTGTTGATCAGCGTCCAGACGCTGTCGCTCTGCATCCCGCAATCAGCGGCCAGTCTGACAGCATACAGGGAATCCGCAAAAGTGGCTACATAGGCGTTCCGTATTGCATCCTCCTGCAGCAAACGTCGCTGGTTCTCCTCCTGCAGGGCCGGCTGATCGGCATTTTTCACCGGCCGCTCCACCGGCGGCGTGATGTCCAGGTCCAAAGTTTTCAGGTCCGCCACCGTCTTATCCATGCGGATCGTCACGGTATCGGTCTGTTCAACCGTCACCAATTGATAACCAAACTTCGTCCCGTTGTTCACCCAAACCATCATGTCGCCCAATCCGGTGGTCAGCTGGCTGAAGCCGTCTTTTCCGGTGTACTTGCGGGCAACGGGATAAAACTCCGCATAATTGTAAATACAGAACTCCACTTCCGCGCTGTCACAAGCCTGACCACGTTCATCCACCACCTGAACAAAAAACGTTTTCACTGGTGCATAGTTGGCGATAAGGTTGATGCGGGTGTAATATTCATTGCGGAACAGAACTTCTTCGGGGCCGCGGTAATCGCCATATACGTTGGTACCCACCAGCATAGCACGGTAGGCCGGACCGGTGAACCAGGCCAGATTCAGATCGTATTCGGGCTCGCAGGCCCCCAGAAAATACCAGCGACCCTCGGCCCAAACTTCCACCCATGCATGGTTATCATCGGTATGCGCCCAGCGCGGCGTATAGCATTGCCGGGCGGGTATACCCACGGCCCGCAGGGCTGTCACGGTAAAGGTCGATTCTTCACCACAACGGCCGTAAGCGGTCTGCACCGTCGACAGCGGCGCGGAGGTGCGGCTGTCGGTCCCTTTATAGATAACTTTTTCATGACACCAGTGATTGACCTCAAGAATGGCCGCTTTCATGCTCAGGTTCTTCACGCGGGGTAATAATTCTTTAAAAAACACGCCCCGCGCGGTATCCATATTTTCATTGTTGATACGAGGCACCAACACAAAATGCCGGTAGATGTCCCCGGGGATGCTTTTCGTCCAGGCAAAGGCTTCACGTGCCTGAAACGCCCACCGCACCTGATCCAGGAAAAACTGACCGGAATAATCAGCCAGATCACTAAGGGGCATGTAGGCATAGAGAAATTTCAGCGCCTCGCTTTCTTCCCGCGTAAGCGGCTGTTTGAAAACATCGAACAAGGCAGCATCACGACGTTCAGCCAGTTTTTTCTGCCGGGCGAATTGTTCCTCCACCGACTGCATATAGGCGGGATCCGTGATAAACTGTGATTTCAGTGTCAACGGGGTGGAACAGAGAATCCCAACAAACAAAAAAAGGAAAAGCGTGTTTTTTTTCATAGCAATGATCGTTGAATTATCCCACGTTTGATTGAAAGCGCTAAAGGTACACCAGCGCTACGGGACTAGTTGAACTCCGATTCAAGGAAGGTTTTCAGCGCTTCCGGTTTAATGTTCTTATACAAGGTCCCCTCTTTCGCGTAAGCGATGTTTCCGGTTTGTTCCGATACGATAATGGCGATGGCATCGGACTGTTCCGAGATGCCAACCGCCGCTCTGTGCCGCAGGCCAAACGTCACCGGGAAACTTTCGCTGCGCGTCAGTGGCAGAATGCAGCGGGCGGCCTGGATGCGGTTGCGCTGGATGATAATGGCCCCGTCGTGCAATGGGCTGTTCTTATAAAATATATTGGTGATCAGGGCATCAGAAATTTTCGAATCGATGACTTCGCCTGTATTGACATACTCACTAAGTTCATTCCGGCGGCTGACCACAATCAGCGCACCTGTATATTGTGAAGACATATGTGAACAGGCTTTCACGATCGGCTCCACGTTCAACGGGATTTGAGGCCGGACTTGTTTAAAGATGGAGAACCAGCGGGAACGCGTACGAATGTAAGTAGGTGTTCCCAATAATAGGAGGAACTGGCGAATTTCCTTTTGAAAAACCACGATTAATGCAATGACGCCCACACTGATAAACTGACCTATGATTTCGGAGAGGAGCTCCATCTCCAGCACACTCACGACGCGCCACAACACAATGATGGACAGTATTCCTAAAAAAATATTAATGGCCACCGTTCCCTTCACGAGACGATAAATCTCGTACAACAGTACCGCCACCAGAAGAATGTCAATCAGGTCAAGCAGCCGAAAATTAAGAAAGCCCGGGAAAATAGATGTAAGCATCGTAATAATTTGTGTGACAAAAATAAGAAAAAATCAATAGCCGTGGCTGAAATCCACACCTACCTCCAGGCCCTCCATCCGGGAGGCAAAATACGACGCCCGCGACCGATTTCTGACTAAAATTTGAAACGTGTCCTCTTCTATTTAACTCTCAATCATATCTAATCTGGTGTAAAAACGAAAGCCAGATCGTTCGGATTACGCGTTTTATCGGAATAATCAAGGTATTTTTTTGTTGAAAAAATGTCCGAAAAAAAACCCAATAAAGTGTTAATCCCTTTCCTAAACTTATTATATTTGCGCACTGACAGATCGAGATTCTTAAACTGAAAGATTAAAATTGATGAAGCTGAAAAATTTACGCATCCTTATTGTGATGTTGGGAAGTATGCTGGCCATTCCCGTATCAGGCCAGAATGTTGGGATTGGGACAAGTACACCGGATGCGAATGCTATCCTTGAACTTCAATCGTCGGACCAGGGTATTTTA
>CAZPDS010000114.1:0-6282 GCA_964585485.1 uncultured Bacteroidales bacterium | reverse complement strand
GGCTTTCGCTTATATAGGCGATAGGCACCCCGCCACGCTTCAGAATAGTGCTAAATGTATGTCTTGCTTTTTATACGGTTGAAGAATCCATCCGGATTGTTGGGGCGTTTTAAAAACCTCAGCAATTTTCCCTACCTTTGTGGCCGGCATTTGCCATTAAAAAATTTCAATATATTCAATTAAGGTGAAGAGCGTTAAATTAAGCTGGCTGGTACTTTTACTGGCCCTGGTACCGCTAAGCATGCAGGGGCAGGCATGGGAACTAAAACAGTACAAAGACGGCATATCCGTCTATACTCGCAAAGTCGAAGGTTCGAATACCGTAGAATTCAAAGGCGAAATCACAGTTAAGTCCAACCTGGCCGGCATCCTGGCCGTGATCGACAGCGTGCCGGAATACACTAAGTGGATGCACAACTGCGGCGGATCAAAGCGCATTAAAAAGATCAATGAGTATTCGGGCTATTCTTACTACGTTATCGAAACGCCCTGGCCGGTCACAGACCGCGACGCCTGCGTATTCTATAAAGTATCGCAAAACCCGTCCACGAAAGTGGTTACCATCGACATCACAGGCGTTAAGGATTATATTCCGCCGAAACCCGATAAAGTCCGTATACCGCTGGTGAAAGCATCATGGCAACTGATTCCGGTTTCCCGCGGCCTCACGAAAGTTATTTACCAGGCCCATTCGGAAATCGGTGGCTATGTACCCGCCGCGCTGGTGAACGCTTACATCACGGAGACGCCTTACTACAACCTGCTGCACCTCCGCACTATCGTTGAGGCGCCCTCCTACCCCAAACTACACCGTGAAAGCGTGCTGGAATTATAGGCATTCCGCCCATACCCAATAAAAAACCCGCTCCGGCATCGGCCAGGGCGGGTTTCATTTTTTTGCATTTCGCTATTCGAGGATGAATTTGGTACGGCCCACGATGCCGTTGTCATCCGAAAGGACAACAAAATAGCAAGCTGCCGGTAATTCGCTGACCGAAATACGCTGTCCCGGAACAAGTTCCTCAGCTTTCACGATTTTCCCGGTCACATCCGTCATCACCATATTCACGTTGCCACTTTGAGGGGCGAACTGAATGCGAACCGCGTCGGTAGCGGGATTCGGAAATACCCTTACCTCCGGCATTGCTTCCGTGTTTGACAGGCCCAGATTAGTGGCCGGTGAATAATGATAGGTTTCTGTTTCGATAAAGGTCAGAAGTCCATCATTCAGATTGATGGTGTACCAATCCTGGTCGGTCCGCTTGTCATTCATCAAAAACCACTGAAAATCGCTACCGTAATAGCTTGAAGCCATGGGGAACAGAATTCCCGAAGCATCCGTGGCTTCATCATAGCGGAATTGATACTGATCCTGCGTGCTGCTCCAGGTTGAAGAACCGGAGGGCAGGAAATAATCACGCTGCTGGGCATTATTGGCGGCGGAATAGATCCAATTAAATTTGGAGATATTTTCCCAGCTTCCTGCGTTGAGTTCCAAACTCAGATAGCTTGAAACAAGATCCCCGGTATAGGTTACAATGTCTTTGTAAGTAGAATCCCATCCGGCATTATAAAAGAAATACAAACCCTTTTCCAGTTTTCCGGAAGCATCATAATAATAATTATCCCGGTTCAGGTCTTCGAAATTTCCGCTGCCAACATGAAGTTGCTGCAGGTACTGCGTGAGCTTTCCATCGGCGTTATAAGTATAGAAACCTTTGCCACCCACCTGCCAGGTCCCGCTGAAGAAATTCACGTTGATGCGCTGGGTCCGCTGCCCGATGGCATTGTATTCATATTCTTCGTAGGCGGTGTTTTCCCATGCATTGTTGATGTATGAAAAAATATTATTCCGGATAATGTTGCCCGCCGAATCAAAGACCGGTTCCTCCTTCCAGCTATACTCCGGATCGAACTTATCGATAAAAAGTTCCCGGGTAATTTGTCCCTGCGCGTTGTAGGTCCAGCTCAGGCTAAAGGTCTCCGACGTAACGCTGTCGAGCTTGGTGGTCCACGACTTCCCGCCGCGCAGATTCAAATCTTGCTGCAGGGGGTTGGGATGGCGGTAGAGCAGGTCGCTCTGATGTGAAAATGATTGTGCGCTGGCCATACTGCCAAGCAGCGAGGCCAGCACCAGGGTAAATATGATTTTTTTCATACGTATTAAGTTTTGATTGCGTGGCAAATGTATATAAATCAATATATAGATACATGATTATTTGCCGATTTTTTGCCGAAAAAAATGGACATTTGGTACCCTGTGGTTCACCTCCTTGCGGGCGTTGCAAGGTGAACGCGGCGTGGCGAAATAGTATTCTCCCACGCCATAAGTGAATGAATGCGCAATGCAGATAGCCGGCATTGCCGGCTATCGCGAATGAACGTCTATAAATTTATTTGATGTAACTTAGTCCTTCCAGTGCAGAAGCATCGCCGGGTTTGTACAATAGCACCTTGGTAAACAAGACCTTCGCCTCGCGGGACTTTTGAAGTTTTAATTTTGTCCACGCCAGCATCAGCAGCGTTTCGTAATCAAACGGATATAAATTGATAACCTTCTCAAAATAGGCCTCGGCCTTATCGAAACCAGCACGATAATAGTAAACCAGTCCCAACCGATAATTAGCCAGCGCATTTTGGGGATCAATTTCAAGCACCTTATGGTAGACGCTCACCAATTCATCAATCTTTCCCATCGCGTATAAAGGATACGCCAATCCAAGGCGTGGCTCGATGGCATAAGGCTTTAAGGCAATTGCCCGGGCGTAGTATTGCAGCGACTCGTTGAGTTTTCCGGCCTCGTAAGTAAGCCAGCCCAGGCGCAGGTTGGTTTCGTACGAATTCTCATCATAAACGGCCTTGAGTTTGTCGGCCGCTTTGCTATACTCGCCGGCACTTTCAAGGGAATAACTGTCCTTGAATGCCGCGATCAGCGCCTCCTGGGCCATTCCCTGGAGCGAAAATAAAAGCACATATGCAGGGATTAGTATCTTAAAGGTTTTGAAAAGTCCCATACCAGACCTCCTGTTATTGAATGGTTTTTAGTAGCAATGACATTATAAACATTATAATCTTCCGCGGATTCCGGAACAAAATAGCTCTCACGCGCCAGGTAAGCATAGCTGGCCTGGATACGAAGCTTTTTCCCCACCGGGAACGTAAGCGTTGACCCGCCGTAAAGCCTTATCGCGCCTGCACCATTGTAGACCTGTGTTCCATAGTTACTGAGAAAATTCTGCATCTGCCCAAACGCCACAAAACCATCCAACCAAAGGTGCTTGCAAACTTTTCCGCCCACGCGCTGAGCCAGCGCAAGGCGCGTTTGTGTCCGGCCATCCGCTGTTTCCCATTGCACGGAAAACTTTGATTCCGTATAAAGGTTCAGATTTCCCAACGGAAAAGTATGCAGCAATACATCGGTCTGAAGCTGACTCGCTGCATTCAGGTTGGCATAATAGAGCGAAACTTCCGGGCTAACATAGGGAAAGATTTTGGTGAGGTGCAGATAGAGGGCCAACTGATGATTTGTAAATGCCGAAGAGCGTTGCCCGCGGGGGCCCGCTCCCGCAAAGGCGACCGGGGCCGGATAACGAACCCCGAGGTAGTGCAGGCCGGGCGTAAGGTACCAGTTTTTTGCCAGCCGCACCTGGCCGGAGATAAAGTACTGATGCACATTCGTTGCATAGTCTTCATTTGACGTGCGTATGGTATCGCGTTGACGGTAAAAGAAATACTGCTGATTAACATACGTGTATCCATGATGCAGAACGAAAGACGGTGACAGCACGTGGGTAAAACCAAGGCGAAAGGAATGGCGGGTGTTGGGAACGTATTGACTGCCCAGGGTTAGGCTGTCAACATTCGCCACGTAATTATCAGCGGTGGTCTTATTGCCACTGGCCTCAAAATTATAGGACAGCTCCAGCTTCCGGATAAAGGCTTGCTTGTGGATATGCGGGCCGGGTGCGAGCAGATCACGAAAGGCCCTGGCCAGCTTTTCCGCCTCCTGCATACGGCCTGCCGACTGCAAGGCGTAGTAGAGGTATTCGTTTACATAAGGCTCGGTATTGTTGAAGGAACGAGCTTTTTCAAGGTGACGAATGGCTTCATGGTAATTGTGCCGCTCATAAAACGCGATACCCAGGCGCACACGCAGGTAATAAAAGTCGATTCCGTGATGCAGGGCATCTTCTCCTTCCCGGATCAGGTCTTTCCAGTTTTGAGCCTGCCATAGGGCAAAGGTCCGCTGATCCACAGCAGACAAGCTATACTGAGCCTTCAGGGGCGCAGTACAGAAGAACGCCATCAGCATGATCAACAAAGCTACTTTTCTGTACATTCGGCGCGGTACGTTATTGAACCCTCCTTCACGGTAAGGGCCACGAGGCCATCACCGTTAACGTGGATCGTATGTTCATATTTTATTTTTTCCCGTCCTAAGGTGCGTACGATCGTTTTCGAACGCAATTCCAGCATCTGATCCGATAAAGGGTCCGCTTTCCCCGGATAGCTCAGTTCAAAACGGGCTTGCATAAATCGGACAAAGGGTGCGAAGAAATCCTGGAAAATCAGGGCCGCCGGAGCGTATACTTGATTCAGGGGATAACGATCCTCAATCGAAAGTCCGTCCGGAACGCCCATGCATGCCGTGTAGGCCGCCAGGTAGAAGTGATAGAGCAGACTGCGGCGGCTACCTTTGAAATGCGTAAAGTACAGCATGGCATCGTCGGTACGGAAAAAGGCCCTGGCACCGGTATCGTTGCACTCGATGTATTTGTTCAGGTAGTAGTCGATTTTAACTTCCCAGTGAAGACTTTTTTCCGGCCGATCCGGAAAAACAAAGGTGAACTTTTCGCCCGGGACCAGGTTGAGTGCCTGACGTAAGACCGGATTCAACAGCACTGGTGACAGCACATCACCCTCCCGCGGACTGGATGTTGTTTGCAGGCTTACACCCTGCTCAGCCCGCAGAAAGTAATTCTTCAACGGATAATCGAGGGTTTTAGACCCCAGAAACGGTGTCTGTTGAACCTGAAAATGCAGGTGAGGAAAGGGTGAATTCCCTGAATTTCCGCATTTAGCAAGGACTTCGCCCTTTTTTACTTTTTGTCCGGGCCTGACCACAATAGACGCGTCCATCAGGTGACTCAGCTGAGTATAGAGAAATTCAGCGTGTTTTATAATGACCGTATTCCCCCAGTTTTTCTTCAGGTTAACTTCGCCAATCGTATTGTCGGGTATATGGTCATATATTTCTTCGATGATTCCATCGGCCGGTGCCACGATATTTTTTCCGTAGCAGAAGTAATCTTCACGATGATCTCCCGAAGCCCGGAAGGTCTTATGGGCCCCATCGCGAATCTCAAAGTCCCAGGCAAAGCGCCATTCCCCTTTGTGGGTGTATTTCCCATCCGGGCCCTGCGACACGAACCATTCGCCGAAGAACGGCAGGGCCAGGGGCACCGCGCTCTCCCGGCCAAAACGCGCCATGAAGTTGAGATGGGAATACAGATTCTTTTCGGGCGAGTGCTCCTGAATCAACACGGTGTGAAGTTTCATTTCCGTATGCACGCGAAATTTCAGGATGTACAAAAACAGCAAAGTCATTAAATTGAACGGCAGGGAATACACCGGCAGATACAGGAATCCCAGAAGGGATGCACTGCTGATGGTGATGATGGTGGTTAGCGGAATCAGCAGCAATACCCACAAATAGGAGATCCGTCCGGGGACGACGAAAAAACCGCCAATCGCGATGGCTGTAAGGATGTAATTAAAGCCGATGAAGCTGTAGGCGGCTTCCGAAAACTGCACGCCGATGATGCCGTAAAAGAAATACGCGGTATAAAATCCAAGCAAGGAAAGGGAAAAAGCAATGCGGGAATAGATCAGCAAGCCGGCCGCAATCAGAATTCCCGTGAAGGTGCTGTACTGAAAAAAAATGGTGCTCAGCGAGGAAAAATAAATCTTCAGCGACACCGGGAACGGCAGCGCAGACCACCACTGGTAGGCATCCACCAATTGCTGGCCGCCCAGACTGTAGAGGTCGTTGATCAGGTAAATGCCGCGCTCGCTGATGTTCAAAAACGTAAACTCCCGGGTCGAAATGGTTACGGCCCATAACGCAAGCACAAAGGGAAGGCTGAGGTAAGGCAAGGCATACTTGCCCACGATGCCTTCGAGGGCCACCGAAATAAAAAGGGTAAGGACAGCCGCCAGGATGACTATGGTGATCAGGGGCAGCCCCGGGTAATCTTTTTCGTTGGCTGTATGTCCAATTTT
>CAZPDS010000113.1:0-6317 GCA_964585485.1 uncultured Bacteroidales bacterium | reverse complement strand
TATCGAGAACGATGAAATCAAGGGCCGCATTATTGGCCGTGAGGGTCGTAACATTCGTGCGCTAGAAGCCGCTACGGGAGTTGAAATCATCATCGATGATACGCCCGATGCCATTATCCTTTCAGCCTTCGATCCGGTCCGCCGCGAGATTGCCCGTTTGTCGCTGCATCAGCTGGTGACCGACGGCCGTATCCACCCGGCCCGTATTGAAGAAGTGGTGTCCAAAACTAAGAAACAGATTGAACAGGAAATTGTCGAGATCGGAAAGCGGACCACGATTGACCTTGGGATTCACGGTATGCACCACGAACTGGTGCGCATGATTGGCAAGATGCGCTATCGTTCTTCGTACGGACAGAACTTATTGCAGCACAGTCGGGAAGTCGCCAACCTCTGTGCTACCATGGCCTCGGAACTGGGTTTGAATCCCAAGCTGGCCAAACGTGCCGGACTGCTGCACGACATTGGCAAGGTACCCGATAACGAACCCGATCTTCCCCATGCCATTCTGGGTATGAACCTGGCCGATAAGTTTAAAGAGAAACCGGAGGTTTGTAACGCTATTGGATCTCACCACGAAGAAGTGGAAATGACCACCCTGCTGGCCCCCATCGTTCAGATCTGTGATGCCATATCCGGTGCCCGCCCCGGTGCCCGCCGCGAAATCGTGGAAAGCTATATTAACCGCCTCAAGGACCTCGAAGGCCTCGCCTTATCCTACCCGGGTGTGGTGAAAACCTACGCCATCCAGGCCGGTCGCGAACTGCGTGTGATCGTGGGCGCCGACAAGGTAACCGATGTAGAAGCCAATCAGCTGGCGTTTGATATCTCCAATAAAATACAGACGGAAATGACCTATCCGGGTCAGATAAAAGTCACCGTTATTCGCGAAACGCGCGCGGTCTCCTACGCAAAATAGCAGGGGCCGCTCATTGTTTCCACAAAAAAAGAGGTTGTCGAAACGGCAACCTCTTTTTTTATTTCGTGAACCTTTATTTTGCGGCGATGGCCGAGATTTCCACGTTGGAATCCTTGGGCAGTCGCGCCACCTGAACGGTTTCGCGGGCGGGGTAGTTGCCGGAGAAAAACTTACCATAGGCCTCATTCACCGCGGCAAAGTCATTCATATCGCTGAGGAAAATGCTGGTCTTAACAACGTCAGAAAAGTCCATGCCGGCTTCCTTCAAAAGCTTTCCGATGTTTTCCATCACGATGGAGGTGCGTGTTCCTACATCGGCTTTCACTAAATCGCCGTTGGCATCCATCGGCAGTTGACCGGAGATAAATAGCATGTTGTTGACTAAAACGGCCGGGCTGTAAGGGCCAAGGGGCTTGGGGGCGCCGGCGATGTTGATGGGAGACTTCATGTGAATTAAGAATTAAAAATTAATAGTTAAAAAAATAGCTTTCAGCGTCACGGCTGATTCTTTTTAATGTGAATGTCATTTTGTTCTGCTCATCGCCTTTTTGTCTAGGACTACCGACTATCGACTATCGACTGTCCGACTAATTCTCTTTCAGCACGTTTTCGTCATACTCCAACTCAAATTTCAGTTTGTGTTTGGATTCTTCGACGGCCAGGGCGAGGAAGAGTTCTTTGTACGCTTTCGCGGAAACGCGCTCCGATAGCGACATGTAGAGTTTAAAAGCCGCTTTTTCTTTGCGCATGGCCAGCAGCAGGGCGTCCTGGTAAGTCATACCGGGTGAGGGTTTGGCCACTACGCTGTAATCGGCGATTTTCAGATCCTGCACCTTTTCCAGATTCAGGTCGTTGATGCCGGTGTCGCGGATGTTCAGTAAGCGGGCTTTGTGGCTCATTTCTTCACGCGCGAAATCGGCGAAGGTAGCGCGCATGTCTTCGCTTCTGGCGCTTTGGGCCAGTTCGTTGTAGAAGTCAACGGCTTCCTGCTCATTGGCAATGGCGAAGTCCAGAATGTCGGCGATGTTTTGAAATGTTATCATAGAAGCAGTGATGTTCGAAGTGAAGAGCGATAAATGAAAAATGCGAGTGAGAAATTTTTGGTTGTTTGTTGAGATAGGGTTAGGCTACATGTAATTACGTGAATTAAGTTACGACATTTTTTGGGAAAAATGGTTTTCGAAGCGTTTTACGAGGGTGTCGCAACCGTAGTTGAAGAAACGGCTGCGGCTGTCCCCGGCGGTGAATTCAAAGACGTAAGGGGCCGGTTCGGCGGGCACCAGGAAGCGGATCATCTCTTCAGCAATGCTGTTGGGGTCCGCGTTGGGCGCTGCGCCAAAGCGCTGCAGAATGCCACTGAGTTGCGAGAGAGAAGCTTGAGTTACAGGGCAGTTCCACTTCTCAGCCGGATTGGTTTGCTGGATATGTCGCTGCGAATTGGTGTAGCTGCCGCCTGTTTCAAACAGCCAGGTGGAGGGCAACACCAGATCAGCGATGGCCGCGGTTTCCGTCATAAAGAAATCCTGCACCATCAGGAACCCCTTGGTGTTCAGCCAGCCGGCCACCTTTTCGTGATCGATGGCGCAGCCCAGGGGATCTTCGCCGAAGATGAACAGAT
Organism: uncultured Bacteroidales bacterium; assembly: GCA_964585485.1. GTDB lineage: Bacteria > Bacteroidota > Bacteroidia > Bacteroidales > CAIWKO01 > CALGYY01. Next base: position 3,780 of record CAZPDS010000113.1, on the reverse strand, counting down.
TGCGGAGTTTTCCTTCTGTTAATAGTTCCCAGGTGCTCCCCGGAATGGAACTGATTTCATTGGTATTCCAGATGGTCCGCATGCGTTCCTGCAGGTCTTCATCGGTAATGGGAATGGTGCCGGGGCCGATCTTGCCGCAAATGCCCATATCGTAAAGACCTTGCGCATTGTTTTTCTCCTTCATGGCGATCATGCCCATGGCGGTTTTTCCCAGTTTTCCGGTAATCAGGCAAAGATTGCGGATTTCAAGGGCGGTGTTGGAAGTCACATTCTTCTCGGCGAACACCAGTACAGCATTGGGTTCGCGGTTAAAGGCTTCCGCGAAAGCGATGATGAAATCTTTAGAGCCACAGGCTTTTTGGGCAAGGGCATTGAAATCTTCCGACAAAAGTTGATCCCGGTAGTGCTCAAAATCCTTACAACGGTCGCCGATGAACAGGGCGTTGTGCAGGTGTTGGCTCAGCAGGTAATGATTGGCGGCTTTAATGAAGGCATAGTAATCCGCGATCAGGGTTGTTTTGTCGCACTGGTGCGCCGATCGGTTGGCGGCATCGGTGGTGATGAGCTCCAGGGGAATGCCCTTGAGGTGATGTGCGTTGTTGATGGCGAAGGACGCTACGCCGTTTTCGTAATTCATTTCCGTACCGAAGAGGAATATCCGGCTGCAGTCGCCCATCTGTGCAAACGGCATGTTATCGCGGCTGATGTAGCGGTAGCCTCGTCCGCGGCCCACGTAGTGAAAGGTGGAGACGTTGTTGGTTTTGGCACCATAGCGGCCGAGTTTCTGCACCAGGTATTGTTCTTCGTTGCTGAGGCGGGCTCCGGCCAGGAAGGCGTTCTCGTCGGGTTTAACGGTGCGGATTTTTTCAGCGATAAGATCGTAGGCCTCTTCAAAGGAGATTTCGTGAAAGCGGCCGTTTTCTTTTAGTAGGGGTTTGGTGAGACGTTCCTTGTCGCGCCAGACTTCATGGCCGAATTTGCCGAAACGGCAGAGGTTGCCGCTACGGTTGATGAGGCCCTGGCCCCCGGTGACTTTCATGACATATCCCTTACGGTGATGAACCGTCAGCGTACAACCCACGGAGCAGTATGGGCACAGCGTGTCGAAGGTTTCTGTTTTCACGGGACCTGGCTTGAAGTCGACGTTTTCGGTGATGGCGCCGGTGGGGCAGGCCGAGATGCACATGCCGCAGGATTCGCAGGTGGTTTCCTGCAAGGCCGCGCCCATGGCGGGCGCCACGAAGGTCTTAAATCCACGGTTCACCAGTCCCAGGGCGCCGGCCCCCACGACTTCCTTGCAAATGCGCACGCAGCGTGAACAGAGGATACATTTGTTGCTGTCAATTTCGACGAAGGGGTGACGGAAGTCCGTTTGGTATTCGTTGTAACTTCCGGAAAACTTGGTCTGTTCCGCTTTGTATTGCGTTGCGTATTTTTTTAAATCGCAGGTGAAGACTTCGGTGCAACCGCATTCAAGGCAACGTTGCGTTTCGGTGTGAGCGGTCAATTCGTCCTCATAGCCTAGTTCCACTTCATTAAAATTTAGTCGCTCTTTGGGCTGAAGGGTAGGCATTTCGTGACGTTTGGCGGGTGCGAAACGGCCGGTGTAATCCGTGCTGATTTGCGGGCGGAAGTTTTCCTTTTTACTGATGAATTCCGAGGGGCGGGGAACGATGGCTTCGCCGCTCAGGTACTGATGGCAACTCAGCGCTGCCACGCGGGCCTGGGCAATGGCCTGGATCAGCGTCGCCGCGCCAGTGACTCCATCGCCGGCGGCAAAGATTGACGGGACGCCGGTTTGCAAGGTCGATGGATCCGCATCCAGGTTACCCCATTTATTGATTTTGAGTTCAGCACCGTCCAGGCTGGCGTTTATGTCGTCCAGAAATCCGGCGGTAGTATGTTGTCCGATGCCCGCCAGCACATAGTCGCATTCCATTTCTGTTTCGGAGCCTTCAAGCGGGACAGGACGGCGGCGCCCGGAGGCGTCGGGTTCGCCAAGTTCCATGCGGATGCAGCTCATGGAACGGAGTTTCCCGTTTTCGTCTTTATGGATGCGGATGGGGGCTGTCAGGAAGAGGTACTCAACGCCTTCAAGTTTCGACTCATGGATTTCGATAGGATTGGCGGGCATTTCGGCTTCGGTGCGCCGGTACACGACCACTACTTTTTTGGCGCCGCAGCGGATGGCCGAACGGCAGCAGTCCATGGCGGTATTGCCTCCACCCACCACGGCCACGGTCTTACCGTGGAAGTCGTAGCGGCGGCCGGTGAGTTCCATGGTTTTGAGAAATTCGATGCCGGACAGTACGTTTTCGGCATCGTCACCTTCGCATCCCACGCGGGTTCCGGCCTGGCAGCCGATGGCCAGCACCGTGGCATCATAACGACTTTTTAGTTCGTTATAATGGAGGTTTTCACCGAGTTTTTGACCGTAATGCACTTGCACACCGAGATGGGTAATGTTGTCAATTTCTTTCTGAAGCAGGTCGTTGGGCAGCCGGTATTCCGGGATGCCGTAGCGCAGCCAGCCGCCGCCGGCGGGAGCTGCTTCGTAGATATCGCACTGGTGGCCTTCTTTCTGCAGGAAGAAGGCGGCGGAGAGGCCGGCGGGGCCGGCGCCGATGATGGCAACTTTCTTACCACTGGACGCTTTTACGGCGGGCTGGTATGGACGTGCTGACGCGAGATCGCGGTCGGCGGCAAAGCGTTTCAGGTAGTCGATACCTACGGCAGCGCCCTCGTTAAGCAGGTTGCGGCGGCAGGCGACTTCGCAGGGCCGCACGCAGACACGGCCGCAGATGGCGGGGAGGGGATTGGTTTCTTTGATGATGGCCACAGCCTCGCTGTAAAGGCCTTTCTCGATCATGGAAATGTAGCCCTGAACGTCAACACCGGCGGGGCAGGTCTGTTTGCAGGGTCCGAGGCAATCGGCGTAGTGATTGCTCAGTAGCAGATCCAGTGCGGTTTTGCGGGCTTTATGGATTTTCTCATTATCGGTTTCGATCATCATTCCTTCGGTGATCCTTGTGCTGCAAGAGGGTTGGAGACCTCGCATGCCGGCAATTTCAACTACGCATATGAAGCAGGATGTGAAGGGTTCCAGGCGTGGGTCGTGGCATAGGGTTGGGATGGCAACTCCGTTGCGTTCGGCCAGTTGAAGCACCGTTTCATTCTTAATGCCCTGGATATTTTTTCCGTTGAGGACGATATTGATGGCTTCGTTCATCTGTTTACATTTAAGGTGGAGCTAGACTACGGAGATGGCGTCGAATTTACAGCGTGAATAACAATCGCCGCATTTGATACAATCGGTCTGACGGATTGCATGCGGTTTTTTCTTCTCTCCGTCGATGGCTTGCACGGGGCATTTTTTTGCACAGACGGTGCAACCGGTGCATTTTTCAGGATCAATAGTATAGGTCAGCAAGGGCTTGCAGGCCTTGGCCGGGCATCGCTTGTCGCGGATGTGGGCCTCGTATTCATCGCGAAAATAACGCAGGGTGGTCAGCACCGGGTTCGGGGCCGTTTGTCCGAGGCCGCAGAGCGAACTTTCCCGAATTTGCCGGGCCAGTTCTTCCAGGCGGGGAATATCTTCTTCCACACCTTGTCCGTTGGTGATCCGCTCAAGAATTTCCAGCATACGTCGGGTTCCGATACGGCAGAAGGTGCATTTACCGCAGCTTTCCTCCTGGGTGAAGTGCAGGAAAAATTTGGCCATGTCGACCATGCAGGATTGCTTATTCATCACTACCATACCGCCGGATCCCACCATAGCGC
>CAZPDS010000112.1:5219-6482 GCA_964585485.1 uncultured Bacteroidales bacterium | reverse complement strand
CAAACCAACCAGTCCGTTGCCAACCGCATTCATCTTTATGCCGATGGAACCATTGGTGCATCCTGGACCGGTGCCCTCGTGAGCGGATATTCCGACCGTGGGACCTATTACAATTATTTCGACGGAACCGCCTGGGGCACTGAGCCCACGGCCCGCATCGAAGCCGCCCGTTCCGGTTGGCCTTCCTACTTCCCCGTAGGCACCGCTGGTGAAGGCGCTATTAGCCACAACGGCTCAACCGGACTGCTGGTTACCACCCGCGCCGCCAAAGGAACTGGCGCCTGGGGTACCACCACCCTCGTTGGCCCGGCCACAACCGGTGCAACCACCGCTCTGCTGTGGCCCCGCACCATTGCTGATGGCAACACCCTCCACGTGATCGCATGCACGGACCAGGCTACAGCTCCTGCTGTGTATTATTATGAAGGCCTCGCTCTTGCGCTGGTTTATTACAAATCAACCGACGGTGGTGCTACCTGGTCTGCTCCCCAGATTCTCCCGGGTATGGACTCCGCCAGCGTTTGCCACCTCTATAACAACGCCGGTTTCGGTGGTGATTCCTATGCATGGGCTGCTCCTAAAGGCGACACCATTGCTTTTGTTGTAGGTGACAACTGGGGCGATTGTTTCGCTATGCGTTCCTACGATGCTGGTGCAACCTGGACCAAGGTTATGATTTATGATTTCCCCGCCCTCACCGCGGCTCCCACCCCGATTATCGGTTCTATCGACGGTTCGCTGGCAATTGCCATCGACGACCTGGGTAAAGTTCACGTACTCGCCGGTCACATGAGAGTTTCCGATGATGACTTTGCGGATGCTGACGGACTATCTTCCTACTATCCTTACACCGACGGCCTGATCTACTGGAATGAATCGATGCCTGTTATCGATACTGCTATCATGGCCAGCGACTCTGCACTTGACGTGAATGGATACCTGGTTGGTTACATGGAAGATTTCGACGAAACCGGCATTATCGAGTTTCCTGAAGTGGCTGATGGTGAATTCCCCTTCGGTAACTACTTCCTCAGTCTGACATCGATGCCTCAGATTATCATTGATGACGCTGGTGACATGTACATCACCTATTCAAGTTGCCGCGAAGACCTTATCAATACCGGTGCAAATCCGAATGCGCAGCTCTATCGTCACATTTTTGCCAAGAAATCCCTCGATGGCGGTACCACCTGGTCAGCAGCAACCGACCTGAACGGTAGTCCCTTCCACGCTTTTGACGAATGCGTTTTTGCCTCCCTCTCC
>CAZPDS010000112.1:0-5209 GCA_964585485.1 uncultured Bacteroidales bacterium | reverse complement strand
TACACCTCCAACGCCAGTCTGCACTTGGTTTACCAGTCTGACATGGAACCGGGACTCTCCGTCCGTGGTGACGAAGATGGCGCAGGCACCAACAGCATCTATTATCTTTCTGTTCCCAAGGCTGAAGTTGGATCCTCCGACATCAACGTTCAGGAACACGAAGCCATTAGCAATGTGACCATTTACCCGAACCCCGCTTCTGCGGTAGCGAACATTGATCTGAACCTGGCTTCTGCTTCCAATGTTAATATCGATGTTTATAACATGATCGGACAATCCGTTTATGCTAAAGACTTCAGCAACCTCGCTTCCGGCGACCATCATTTTACCATCAATACCAGCTCCTACAAGAGCGGTATCTATTTCATCAGCGTCAACGCCGGTGACTACAAAGTTACCCGCAAACTGATTGTTGAATAATTTACTCTTCCTTTCTAAAAGCCCTGCTTCGGCGGGGCTTTTTTTTTGATGAATATTCGCTACCTTTGTCCTAAACCCCTTCCCTATGAAAGTACAATTTCTCGGCGCTACCCGCGAAGTCACCGGCAGTAAATTTCTGATCACCCTTGACAACGGAAAAAAAATTCTGCTCGATTGTGGCATGTACCAAGGCAAAGGCGCCGAAACCGATGCCTGTAACCGTGACCTGGGTTTCGAGCCTTCCGAAGTCGATTTTCTGATCCTTTCACATGCACACATAGACCACTCCGGACTGATTCCATACATCGTGAACCTGGGATTTAAAGGCATGGTGCTCTGCACCCCGGCCACCCGTGACTTGTGCTCCATTATGCTGGCCGACTGCGGAAAAATTCAGGAATCAGATACCAGGACCGATAATAAACGACGTCAGAAGAGAGGCCTGGATCCATTGCAACCCATCTATACCCGCGACGATGCCATGGCCGCTATGCAGTATTTTGTCAGCATCCCCTACAGCCTGGACTTCCCTGTCTGCGAGGGCGTGAAACTCCTCTTCACGGAAACCGGCCACATCCTCGGAAGCGCTGCCATTAACCTTACCATTACCGAAGGCGATCAGGTCAAACGCCTTTGCTATACCGGCGATATCGGACGCCCCGGCGACCCCTTCCTGCGGCCGCCTCAGGCATTTCCCCAGGCGGATTTCATCATCACGGAATCCACTTACGGCGACCGCCTGCACAACCGACGGGAAGATGCCTCCCACGAGTTGCACCAAATTATCCTCAGAACCTGCCTCGATAAAAAAGGCAAACTGATTATTCCCTCTTTCGCCGTTGGACGCACACAGGAGGTTGTTTATACCTTGAATAAGCTTTTTAACCAGGGCCGTCTCAACCGCGTAAAAATTTATGTCGACAGTCCACTGGCCGTGAACGCGACCAATATCATGCGTATGCACACCGAGTGCTTCAATAAGGAAACCATTGAACTGATGGCCAAAGATCCGGATCCATTCGGATTTAATGACCTTATTTACATCATGGAAGCCGAAGATTCAAAACGGCTGAACAGCCTGAAAGAGCCCTGCGTTATCATTTCTTCCTCAGGAATGGCTGAAGCCGGACGCGTGAAACACCACCTTGCCAATAATATTTCCGACGAACGAAACACGGTGTTGATGGTTGGATATTGTGAACCCAGAACCCTCGGTGCCAAAATCAAACGCGGCGAAAAACAAGTTTCCATTCATGGAAATCTGTACCCCGTGAAAGCTGAGGTAAAAAACCTTGAATCCTACAGCGCTCATGGCGATCGTGATGAAATGATTGTTTACCTGGCCTGTCAGGATAAAGCAAAAATCCGCCAGCTGTTTGTTGTTCACGGCGAAGCCGATACACAAGTGGCGTACAAAAAAACACTGGAGGAAAACCACTTTACGAATATAACAATTCCCGAAAAGGGAGCCTCATTTTTGTTATAAGCACGACATTCATGCAGGAATTCCGCGAAGTAAGCAGTTTGATTCGCAAGGATGTTAAACTGGAATGGCGCCACCGATCGGCCATTCAGGGCGTTGTGCTCTACCTTGCGTCGACCTTGTTTGTGTGCTACCTCGGATTCAGTGGTCAGGCCCAACCCGATAGCCTGGTTCCGCTGTTCTGGATCATCCTGCTGTTTGCCGCCACCAACGCCGCATCCAGAAGTCATATCACCGATTCAGACCAACAACATTACACTTACTTTCAACTGGTATCGCCCGCGGCCCTTATTCTCGCCAAACTTGTCTACAATGGGCTTTTGATGCTGGTACTGGGTGGCGTGTCGTACCTGCTGTTTTCGATCCTTTTAGGCAACCTGGTTACGCATACCTTACTCTTCCTTCCTGTACTAATTCTGGGGTGCCTTGGTTTCTCCAGCCTGATGACCCTGGTATCGGCCATGTCCACCCGCAGCGGAAATAATTTTACCATGACCGCCGTCCTTGGGTTTCCGATCTCTTTGCCGCTGGTAACCTTATGTGTCAGACTTACCCAAAACTGCATCAACAGCCCAGGTGGAAGCAGTTACTACGAAAACATTCTGATTCTGGCAGCCCTCGATGTCGTGATAATCGGCCTGGCCTATATTCTGTTTCCTTTTATATGGAGAGATTAAATGAAAATACTGAAGCCAACCTATAAAACACTGTCGGCCCTGCTTCTGTTTTACGCACTGATCGCGGGATTAGTGATAGAAGTCCCCATGCTGCCCGCGCTGGGCGATGCCGTACGGAATTTATTTTTTCACGTCGGAATGTGGTTTGCCATGGTAGTCCTGCTCAGTATTTCCGTTGTTTCGGGACTCCTCTACCTGCGGAATTTCCGCCCGTCTTACGATCGGATTGCAGTACAAGCCGTGAACCTGGCGCTGCTGTTCGGTTTGCTTGGTCTTCTTACCGGTATGTCATGGGCAAAAGCCAGTTGGGGTGCCTGGTGGATCAACGATCCGAAATTAAATGGAGCCGCTGTTACCATGCTGTGTTACCTGGCGTACAAAGTGCTCCGCGGTTCTGTCCGGGATGTTCAGCAAGGTGCCCGCATAGCGGCCGTTTACAGTATGCTGGCTTTTGTAATGATGCTGGTCTTTATGTTCATATTGCCACGACTAAGCACCGGGACCATTCATCCCGGCAGCGAAAGCACTCCGGTGCTGAATCCAGCCGGACTCGATCATCGTTTGCGACTGGTGTTTTACCCCGCCATCGCAGGTTGGATACTCTTGTCAATATGGATGCTCGAATTGTCCGTTCGTGTTGCCCGGCTTTCAGAAAACCGCAAAAACCCACACCGATGAATACATCCATGCTTTCTGTTGTCATCACCCTGGCCGTTATCCTGGCCGGTCTGTTCGCCTACCTGATCTATCTCGGTCGCAAAATAAGCCGCCTGGAAAAGGAAGAAAACAGCGGGCGTGATGTTTAAAAAAAAAGCTGCCCGCCGGCAGCTTTTTTTACGGCTTCATGACTATTTAACCGTCACCCGGATACCCTCGGAATGCGAGGCGAATTCAGGCGCGTACATACACTGAATGCTGGTGATTCCATTACTAAAATTCCCCCTGTGGGCCGCCCGCAAAGGATATTCAAATACATAGGTTCCCTTCTGCAAATAACTGATGAAGAAGTTTGTCGCCGCATCACCCGTGGCTTCATAGTAGCCAATTCCGCCCTGGTACTTGTACTGCGACAACACATTCACCGGTTCAAAACCAGAGGCCCGCATATCTTTCAGGTGAACATACTCCATGTCTCGATCCACACGCAATTCAATGCGCACTTTGACCTTATCGCCCACTTTCAGAAGTGTGGACGGTGTAATGAGTTCCAGCACGGGGCCAGTGGCGGACGGGCGCTCCACAAATAATTTCTTCTCAAGTTTCAGCGGAGTTTCCGCGGGTGTAATCTTGTCGAGCTGCTCAAAATACTGCCAGTAAACAGCGCCCCAGGCCACTCCATCATCCCGTTTCACAATCTTCACTTTTCCCATGTCGGGTGTGATCTCCGTTTGATTCCACGATGTTTTATAATAGCCAGTGCCCGCCTCGGTTTTAACATCGGGTAACTTAGAAGGGCTGACATCCTTCGCACCCACAAACACGGAAACATCCGGTTCTGCTGCCAACCAATCGGTTCCACGCAGCAAGAGCGCATAGCAAGCCTCGGTGGTAGCCTTGGTGGTTTTCCAATCCTGCGTCTGCTTCTGTTTCAACAACCAAACTTTCATTTCTTCCACCGACACCTGATCATTGGCCACTTCATCAAAAGCCTCAATCAGCAAGGCCTGCGTCTCAATCGGTGCCTGGTACCAGTAATAGCCATTGTCCATGTCTTTCCAGAACATCCCCAATTCTTCACTAAACATCGCGTTATCCTTTAATGAACGAATGATGTTAGCGGCGTCTGCCGGAGCCTCCAGACGATTTAGCGCAAGCGCGATCATTCCTTGCAGGTAGCGGTTCTGTTGCAGCCAATATTTACGGGCTTGCCCCTTAAAGTAATCAAAAGCTTTCTGATTGCGTGCCGCCAACGGGATGCGCTTCGCGTAATAACTGCGCGCATACAGGTATTGAATTTGAAGGCCACTTAAATGATTGTCGTTAATATGATTGGGATAATACTTCAGAATGTATTCATAGTCTTCCCGAATCCGGTTGTCCAGATACTCAACACCTCTTCGCAGGGCGGTCCACGCCTTGCTGTCTTCCCGCACATTTTTAACGCCCAGTTTATCAAGATGAGCCAGACCGGTAACAATATGCTGTGTGATGTACCGATCGTCGGGCATGCCGGCAAACCAGGGCCAGCCACCATTTGGTGTCTGCAGTCGCTCAAGTTTCCGCAGGGCCTGATCAATCTCTGCCGACATCTTCATCATATCAAACAGCAATCCTACATTCCGCTTGCGTTGCGATTCATCCTTCGCCTGCAATACCCAAGGGGTTTCAGCCAATATGGCGGATTTCAACTCCTGATTCTTCTCCAGGTTGCTAAGCAGTGCATCCGGCGTAAGTTCGCGCCAGGAATCGAAAACGGCCTTGATCCGTGGATGCGAATTGGCAATATGCGTTGCAATGCTGTTGGCATAGAAGCGACTGAAGGTTTGCTCAGCACATTCATAGGGATATTCCATGAGGTACGGCAAAGCCTGTACTGCATACCACGCCGGGTTTGAGGTAAATTCCAGGGTGTATTTAAACGACTTTAAGGTTGACGAACCTCCCGATTGCAGTAACTTATCAAAAGTGA
>CAZPDS010000111.1:0-6514 GCA_964585485.1 uncultured Bacteroidales bacterium | reverse complement strand
CCCGCCACCACCAGTACAATCTCGCCCTTTACGGTCTTGCTGCCAAAATAGGTGGCCAGTTCTTCCAGGGAGCCGCGTTTTATTTCCTCGTGCAGCTTGGTCAACTCGCGGGCTACGCAGGCGGGACGGCTGCCACCCATCACCGTGGCCAACTGTTCCAGCGTCTTTACCAGCCGAAAGGGAGATTCATACAGCACCATTGTTTCGTTTACTTCCGCCAACTCGCTCAGGCGCGTGGCCCGGCCTTTCTTGTGCGGCAGAAAGCCTTCGAAACGAAAGCGGTCGCACGGCAGACCCGATGCCACCAGCGCCGGCACAAAAGCCGTAGCTCCGGGCAGTACAATTACCTCAATGTTGTTCCGCACGCATTCCCTCACCAGCAAAAAGCCCGGATCACTGATGCCCGGGGTGCCAGCGTCGCTCACCAGGGCGATATTTTCCCCCTGTGCGATCCGCTGAACAAGCATTTCAACGGTTTTATGCTCATTGAAAAGATGATGCGATTGCATCGGTTTACGAAGCTCGTAATGCTTCAGCAAAACCGACGTTTTACGCGTGTCCTCGGCCAGGATCAGATCCGTCTCTTTCAGCACGCGGAGAGCCCGAAGGGTGATGTCTTCCAGGTTTCCAACCGGAGTGGGCACGATGGTTAAAACAGCCATGGGGTGGATTTTGCCCCAAAGGTACGTCATTATTGACTGTGGTCGTGGGCCCCGGCAAAAATCCCGGGTAACATTGAAACGCTTGTAAGCATTCAGCGCAACGCATGTCTGTGTTAATGATTTCCTTATTCCAATGCCACGGTGATAGAAAATTACAGTGTGCCGTGTGAAAAATTGAAGCGGTTTTTTGTTTCATAAACCTGACAATCAATGTAAATAATTCAATCTCTAATATGTTAAACACAAGATAAAGAGAGCGTAATGTGTAATTTTTGAAAAGCAGCGTCATTATCTTTGATCATGGCGGTTCTTCCCATTCATGTTTTCGGGACGACTACCTTGCGTTTAAACCTGCCTCCTATGAAGAAAAACGTACTCTTGAGCGTCTATGACATCCCGGGTTCTGCGTCGGAGAAGAGGTCTTCCCGACGCATCAGCGGTGGGTTTTATCTAACCTGGACGCTGGGTGTTATCAGCACAACGATTCTTTTTATTTCACTGCTGGCTATTGTCCACGGTTGTGATCCGGCCGCCAGTACCAGCGAAAAGATTGTATGCGACGGACAAACCCTGGTGCCCGACCAGATGAGCCTGGTGAACCTGAAGTACCGCAATGGACATTATCTCTACACAGAGAGCGACACCATACGAGTGAATGTTTCGGGCCGCCAAAGTTCTGATTTTTCTTATGCTATTCTGAATGGGCTGGGACAAACCTTGGCCAACGGCAACCTTAAGGCGTGCGATCAGTCGCTGGATAAGGACTGGGAAGAATTGTATATTCCTTTTCCCGTCGGCCTTGCACAAGGAGAATACAAGCTCGTTTTTTTCAACGACCGGATTCAGGACACCAACAGCAAGGTGAACGGTCGCTCTTCCTACGCAATACTTGTGGAGTAAGGATTTCCCTCTGTTTTTCCGGGCATTTTGATATATTTGCAGTAGATACTGCCTGCAATGTCTGTTGTGTACCCCCATACTTCCATCGTTCGCTCCGGACTGGGCGCCCTTTCGGATGATGATCTGATCGCCCTGTATAAAGAAACCGGCGACCGTGCGGTGATTGGTGTTTTTTATGAACGCTACGCCCACCTTATGTTAGGGGTCTGTATGAAGTACCTGAAAAACGAATCCGCAAGCCGCGATGCCCTCATGCAGGTTTTCGAGAAATTGTACGAAAGCCTTCGCCGCTACGAGTTTGCAAGTTTCAAAAGCTGGTTTTACAGTGTAACGAAGCACCACTGCCTGCTCGTTCTAAAGCAGCGTAAGGAATATGCCGCCGACGAGGAGTTGATTGTGTGGAAATCCCCGAAAGAAGTTGTGGAATTTGGTGATGACCTGACTCTCACCGGCCGCCTTAAAAAGGAGGATCCGGAAAAAAAACTGCAATGGGCCCTGGATCAACTCATCGAGGAGCAACGCGTTTGTGTGGAGTTGTTCTACCTCGAAGAGAAATCTTACCAGGAAGTGCAGGAAATAACGAAATTCTCCTACATGCAGGTGAAAAGTTATATACAAAACGGCAAACGTAATCTGAAGAACCTTTTAAGCGGGAACCATGGAGCCAACATCTGATAGTAATCCTCTGTTTACCCCTTCGGGTTGTCTGGAGAAAGACGCCTTGCTCGCCTACCTCCGGCAGCAGACCCGGCCGGAACAAACACGTGCCATCGAATTGCATCTGGCGGCCTGTCCCCTGTGCTCCGATGCCGCCGACGGACTGGCGCTGCTAGCGGACGATGATGCGATCAGCCGCATGCTGCAGGAGGCGCGCCCCGCCGGGGTTTCGGCCCCTTTGCAGGAATCCGGCACGGCCCTCCAGAAAACGGGTCGGATCCGGCACTTGCGAACCACTATTTATATCGCCGTGGCCGCTTCCCTCGCGGTATTTCTGATCAGTTATGCCACCCTCCGCTATTTGGGTGATGAAATGAAGCAGAAGGATATGGTCAGCCTGGAAAAGGCACCTGAAGCTACGATTCAGCACACCGAAAAACCGAACGCCGAACCCGTGGATATTGATCGTGCCGAAGAAGAAACCCGCCGGCCAGCGGCCTCCCTGGCCGCGGGGAAGACCTCGCCGGCTCAGCCGGCCCGGGATGAACAAAGCAGCGACGGAATTCACGATGGTTGGTTTGAAACATCGGTTACTGCAGATAATCGTACGGCCGTTACGGGGGGTTATATGAACGATCTGGATCGCTACAGCGTGGACGCATCGGTACAAACTATCAGTTCGGTTTCAGAGGCGAAGAATGTAGCGCAAGACAAGGAAGACAGAGCCGGCAACCAACAGCCGCTCCTGGCCGGCGAAGCTCAGGGAGATGAGATGTTGGAAGCGAAGGCCGCCGAAAAGACGTCGGGGAAGAAAGAATCCAATGGTCGGGCTGTTCTCGAACAGAAGACGGTTTCCGGGGCGGTGGTCTCGCGCAACGCGCCGGCTTCAGCGGCTCAGGCGAAGGATCGGAACGGACTGCTTTCGGGCATGAATGCCTATAATGAAGGCGATTACGCCGGCGCCGCCGGCCAGTTCCGCCAGGCGCTGAAACAAAATCCCAAGGATGCCAATGCGCGCTATTACTATGGAATGTCGCTGGTGTTTCAGAAGCAATACAGTCAGGCCCTGGAACAGTTTGCAAAAATCACCCTTAACGACGGTGCCGGCCTTTACGAGTCGGCCAACTGGCAGATGGCCCGGGTGTATATGAGTACCGGCGATAAGGACCGGGCACGTACCATCCTAAACACCATTATCGATGGCAACGGTAGCTATCGGCAAGCCGCTGAGGAAGCCATCGAACTGTTGAAAGAACCTTGATTATTTTTGCCTATGTGCGGTCGATTTTCCTTTGGCATTAAAGCCCCGGTCCTTAAAGAACGTTTTGGGGTATTTGTGGATGAAAGCGAGTTGCTGCCACGGTACAACTGTGCCCCTTCCCAGCGTTTGGCCGTTATCAGCAACAGTGATCCCGGTGTTTTGAGCTATTACCGCTGGGGACTAATCCCCGCCTGGGCGCGCGACCGGAAAATGGGTGCCAAAATGATCAATGCCAAGGCCGAAACCATCACCGAAAAACCGTCCTTTCGCCAGGCCTTTCGCAAACGGCGCTGTTTGGTGCCCGCTGATAGTTTCTACGAATGGGCCCGTGATGACAACAAAACGCCGTATCGTTTCCTCATGGAAGATGAGCTGGCATTCGCCATGGCCGGTATTTGGGAGGCCTGGATCGACGAGCAGGGCAACGAACTCCGCTCTTTTTCCATCATCACCACCATGGCGAATGAAACTGTAAGCGGCGTGCATCATCGCATGCCCGTGATTCTGCCGCAGGATAAAGAGAAATTGTGGTTAGACAACAATTCAGAGGAATGGTTACTGGAATGCTTGAAGCCCTTTGATGAAAAACCTATGAAAAAGATTCCGCTGGGGCGGATGATTAACAATCCGGCCAACGACAGCCCGGAGGTGCAGCTTGCGGCGGCCCCGGGAGGATCAGATCACCTCGGTTAGACGGGTAATGAAAAGCAGCATAAACACAACACCACTCAGCAAAGCCGCGGCTTGAAGCCAGGCCAGGATGGTTGGCCAGCGGTGTTTTTTACACTGGCAGGTGCCGGCCATGGCGGCGGTACCACTAACCAGCGCAATCAGCGAAAACATAACGGTGATGCCCCAGGCAATCCAGGCATAGGCCAGGAAATTAACTTTACAAATACAGATCTGACTGTACATGGGGGCGGCAAAAATCGAGGCCAGCACCGTTGCCGTCAGCATAAACACCGCGGTGTTCAGCATCAGACGGGCAAGTTTAATGTGCCCCTTTAAGCAGGGGGTATCGTCCGACATAAGAGCAGAAAAATAAGTGATTACTTAGCGTCTTCGCAGGTCAGCTCGGTTCCGTAACGCTTGGCTTCGGCTTCCTTGCTAATCTTGAAATCCTTGATTTCCTTAGAGGATCCGCACTGTTCAGAATACTGAACCTTGACGGTATCGTCGAGGTAAACATACTGATATTCGCAGTTAACGCATTTTTTGCAGGATACAGCTGAAATAACAAAAACTAACACAGCGGCGGCAACAAGTACTCTTTTCATTATCGTTGGATTTAATTTAAGCATTGCAAACATAGCTATTTTTTGGAAAACAGGGAAGGAAAATTTTTAGTTCCACGTTCTTCTTCTATCACTCCAGCATCAGACTGCATCCCCGAAGGGCACTGTGGTCGAAACGGCCGTTCACCCGGAAACGGCCGTCGGGGAACACTTCCCCAAGGTCTTGTGTGGCAATAAAGGCGCAGGTGTCAATGTTGGCCAGGTCGATTACATTTATGCCCCCGCGCTTGCGGTTACGAGCCGTTGATAAGGGATCCTGCGGGTCGCGGAGCAGGATTTTCATCCAGGGGGGGCCGTCGAAAATTCCCTCCCCCTGCGACCAGGCTTGGGAAAAAAGCTCACACATGCTGTATTCAGAATGAACCTGACGCACCCCCAAACCACGGGTAATGATGAGGTGGAGCTCTTCGCGCGTCAGTTCCTGCCGACGTCCTTTCATCCCCCCCGTTTCAATAACGATGTCGGGACGAAGCTGTCCGGGGTATTTCTCCGCCAGGTCGGCCAGGGCATAACTTAGTCCCAGTAAAAGGGTTTGACGCCCGTCCATGGACGGCTTCAGCTTGGCGAGTTCGGCTTCCCGCCCCAGGAAAAATCCGCTTTGCGGGCATTCGCTGGCGCGTATCAGCACATCAGCCATGTAAGCCAGACTGGAATAGGGTCGCTCAGCAGGGGTGGGGGTTAGCGCCAGCATACAGTACCCCTTCGGATCGCCGTAGAATTGAGAAAAGCTGCGAAGAATGCTGGTTTCGTAGAGAAGGGCATCGAAAACATAATGCGTGGACGGCGTGCTGCCGGTGGTGCCACTGCTGTGGAAGATGAACTCCGGCAGGGCGGAGGAGGTCGCAATGCGGTGTGTCCGGTAAAATTCAATGGGCAAAAACGGAATCGCTGAAAAATGATCCGGCCCGCCAGGCGTGACACCGAGCAGGGTACAGTACTGCCGGTACACAGGATTCTTTTCAAACTGAAAGCAGAATATTTCCAGACAGAGCGCGTTAAATGCTTCCGGCCTTGTCAGCGCAAAGACGCGCCGCTTAAAATCCGCTGCCCGGGTATCGTTCATGTCCGCTTTTTTCGTAATTTTATAGCTGCCTTACAAATGTGAAATGAAAGCCGTCCAACCATTCCTTCTGTTCGTACTCATCCTGGTATTCATGGGAAGCGGATGTTCCAAAGACCCCGACCTGCCCGTTGAACCGGCCATCACCTTCGTTAGCTTCACAAAGGTACTAAACAATAGCGGCAAGGACGACAAGGGCATTCTGAAAATTAACTTTACGGATGGCGATGGCGATATCGGGCTCACCGATGCCGACATTGATCCGCCCTACGATACATCCAGCATGTATTACTACAACTGCTTCATTACTTATTATGAAAAACAGCACGGCACGTACGTGGCCGTAGACCTGCCGCTGACCAACAATGCCCGCATTCCACTGGTGGAAGACGCCGGTTTGGGCAACGCCCTTACCGGGGATGTCGATATCGAACTTTACATCAATAATCCCTTCTCCGCGTTCGACACCATCCGTTTCGATCTTTTTATTGTGGACCGCGCTTTACATCACAGCAACACGATTACCACCGCGGATATAATCATCAATAAGTAATCACAGAAGGAGCGGGAACCCCGACTATCGACTATCGACTATCGACTGCCGACTAACGACAATCGACAGTACACCTATTCTTCTGAAAAGGATTTGATCAGGCTCCTGTATTTGGAGAAGACATTG